>JASHVH010000483.1 GCA_030039575.1 Acidimicrobiales bacterium
CATCTTTACGAAGCGTCCGGCTTCGACCGGTGCCCCGACCGTGACTGGGCCCCGGTGTCCGAAGTGCCGCTCTTGGCCTACCGCTTAAGCCTCAACTGATTAAGTCTCAACTGATTAAGTCTCAACTGACCCAAGACCGCTGGCGCAAGACCGAGCGTTGGCTTGGCGCGGCCGGTCTTTTAGCCTCGCCGGACGGCGACTATGGTTGACATCCCCGGGCACAACACGACCTCGGTGGCCAGCAGGTCGGGGTGCATCAACCAGTGCAGGCGAGCCAGGTCGACCTCTCCGTCGTGGGCCGGCGGCCATGTGGTCAAGGGCGTGAAATCGTCTATGACCAGGGCCCCGAAAGGCTTGAGCGCCAGTGTTGGCTCGACCGCCGTGCCGACCGAGCCTTTGCCGCTCCCGCCGCCGTCCAGGACCAGCAGGTCGAACGGCCCGTACGCGAGCAAGGCGGTCCAGTCATCGTGGATGACAGTCAGGCTCGGTTGGTCCGCGAACAGCTCCTGAACGGCGGCAGCCCGGTCCCGGTCACATTCGACCGAATAGAGCTGCGAACCGGGAGCGGCACCGCTCAGCATCCACGCCAGGCCGACGCCGCAACCGGCCCCCGTCTCGCCGATGACCCCGCCCGGTCTACCGCCCGCCAGCAGTTGGAGAAGACGGCCCTGTTCTGGCCGGCAGGAAAAATCAAAGGACAACCTTTGGGCCAGCTCGACGGCCCGGCTCACCAGCGGCGGCAGGTCTTCGGTCTGGTGGTGCAGGCTGGTCCCTCCAGGGGTCATGCTTCCCACGGTGCCAGCGCAGCTGGTCCCGCCGCAAAGACTGCGCCTGAACCGAGCCTGTCCGGGGTACGGTGCCCGGTGTCAGTTCTCCATCGCTCTATCTTCCGGGAGGTCAGGCATGACCGCTGCAACCACCGCTAAAGCGGCCGGGACCATCGACATCGGCGGCGACCTAACGGTCAACCGCTTAGGTTTCGGCGCCATGCGTATCACCGGCGCCGGGGTCTGGGGAGACCCGCCCGACCGCGAAGAGGCCAAGCGTGTGCTGCGCCGCGCTGTCGAACTGGGGGTCACGTTCATCGACACCGCCGACTCCTACGGGCCCGACGTGAGCGAGGAGCTCATCGCTGAGGCCCTCCATCCGTACCCGGCCGGCCTGGTCATCGCCACCAAGGGTGGCCTCACCCGGGCTGGCCCGGGGCAGTGGGGCCGAGACGGTCGCCCCGAGTACCTGCGAGCCGCCTGCGAAGGGAGCCTGCGCCGCTTGCGGCTGCGCCAGATCCCCCTGTACCAGCTGCACCGCCCGGATCCCAGGGTCCCTTACGAAGAGTCGGTGGGGGCGCTGGTCCAGTTAAAAAACGAGGGCAAGATCCGCCATATCGGGGTGTCCAACGTGACGGAGCACGAGTTGCGCCAGGCCATGGCCCTCACGCCTGTCGTATCGGTCCAGAACCGCTACAACGTTTCGGACCGGTCGTCCGAGAGCATGGTCGACCTCTGCGAACAGGAAGACCTGGTGTTCCTGCCGTGGGCCCCCATAGAGGACGTGGGTTCTAACCCGGCCGTCGCCAGCGCTGCCACCCGCCATGGTGCAGAACCTCGCCAGATCGTGCTGGCCTGGCTCCTGGCCCGGTCACCCCAGATGCTGCCCATACCCGGCACGGGTAACGTGGCCCACCTCGACGCCAATGTGGCGGCGGCCGGCATCCAGCTCAGCCAGGAAGAGGTAGCGGCCATCACCGACAACGCTCGCTGACGGGCCCGGGCCACGGCCAGGGGCACGGCGCCGCCAACTCCCAGTTCCCGACGGCCTTGCGCCCTCGGCGTCGGACGCCAGTTCGTGGGTGCCCTGCCGCAACGACGGCGCTGGCTATAACCCGGTCAGGCTTGGGGTAGAAATTAGCCAACGCTCGGAGAGGTACCACCTCAGTTCGCAGCTTGGCGCGCCCGGACGGCGCCGGGCCTCTCCTGGCCTTGCCACCTACGAATAGTTCGTCCACAAGGAGACCAACCGAATGCAAGTGAGAAATCGCCTGGCCCCTCTGGCCAGCCTCATGCAAGGGCGCACCAAATTGGCCGCCGGCGCCGTCGTGCTAACTACGGCCGCCCTTGGCGGAGGGCTGATGGCTACCGCGTTGCCTGCCTACGCCGACGTGACGACCAACGCTTACACGGTCGGCGCACCGTCAGGCGCCGTCAGTGCGGTAACCGCGTCGCCCAGCTCCGTGGGAGAGGGCGCGTCGACAAATTTCGCCGTCACTTTTGACCTCCCGGCCGCTCTTTCCGGGTCGAGCAGTGACTCCGTAACCGTTACCCCCTCCACCGCTTTGGCGTCGACCCCCACCAACATCGACATCGTCGGTGGCTCCTGCATCCAGGCGGGCACCACCGGCGTAGGCGGCGCCGGCAGCGCCGCCGCCACCGGTTTGACGATCGAACTCTCGAGCAAGTGCAGCCTGAGTGCCGGCCAAAAAGTGGAAGTGGACTTTACCGCCGACGCTCCTTCGGCCACGGGCACCATGCACTTCGACGTGAGCACGTCTAAGAACGTCACCCCGGCGTCGTCCAGTTCAGTCACCATCACCACGGCGGGGACACAACTTTCTGCTGCCTCGGTGGAGTTCGGTGCCAATACCACGTACACGGTCACCGACGTACCTGTGGCCAGCGTGAGCGCGAACCAGACCAGCTTGAAACTCACGGTCAATGTCACCACCGGCACTGAGCCCATCAGCCTGTACAGCGGCGCGGCGGGCTACACAGTCACGTACACGCCGTCTGGAGGCACTGCTGCCGCGGATGCGGTAACCAACGTCACCCTCAGCTCCGGCCAGGTCGCCATCTTGACATTGGCAACCGCAGTGGCCAACGGCGGCGTCCTCAACATCACAGCCAAAGGCACCAACCCGGCCGCCAACGGTGCTAGCCAGGCCAACGACATCACTGTGCAACCCGGCGACGGGACGCCGGAGACCTCCAACAGCATTACGTTCGGCCAGTCCGTTACCGGGGTCGGCATTTCTCTTTCGAGCCTGGTGGCCGGCGCGTCGTCGAATTACTTCGTCAGCTTCAAGGCCTCGGACGCCATCCCCGTCGGCGGGGACATCCTCTTGAGCGAGGCCGCTGGTATGACCGGCTTCGGCACGGTGACCGGGATCGAGGTGACCGACACCACGCGGGGCTGGCACATCGTGGCCACGGGCGCGGTATTGGCGAGCGGTTCAGCCAAGATCCCGTTGTCGACCGCCGTCGATGCCGGCGACGCCCTGACGGTCTTCGTCGTCGGTGTTACCAACCCTCCCGCGGGGACGGTCGATGACTTCGCTGTCGCCACTACCGCCGACTCCGTGCCGGTGGACGCCCCGCCCTACACGATCGGCGCCAGTGCCGGGGTGAGCGTGAGCGTCAGCCCCAGTTCAGCCGGTGCGCTGGCCACGTACGTCATCTCCAACCTTTACGCCAGTGCCGCAATGACCGCGGGCTCGAGCACGATCGCCCTCGACGCCCCGAGCGGGACGGCCTTCCCGAACAACCCGGCGGAATATTCCGTCCAGGACGCCACCACTCCGTCCGGTTCCGGCACGGTCAGCGCCGCCCTCAGCGGGGGCAGCACCAACGACGTGACGATCAAAGTGCCTGGCAATGTCAGCATTGGCGACCGGCTCACCATAACCATTGCGGACGTCATCAACCCGAGCGCCGCTTCGAGCACGTACACGATCGGCTTGACCGGCAGCGTCACCGGGCCGTCGACAGCCGCGGCACCGTTCCCTCACGCTCACGACACCTACCCCAACGGGGCCATAATCGACTTTTCCGGTAAGGACTACGTCCTCGCCGGTGGGCACGCCTTCGAGGTGACCTCGTCCAAGGTCATGGCCGCTCTCCAGAAAGTCGACCATGCCTCAGTGGTGGCAGCCTCGGCCGGGGCGCAGCCCCCGAGCGGGACGCCACGGCGGGGTACCCTCCTGTCGACCCGGCCTGTGAACGGGGCCGCCACGGTCTACGTGGTCGGCACCGACGGCGAACTGCACGGGTTTGTCAGCCCGAAGCAGTTCAAGGACGACGGTTACGACGCCGCTCTGGTCGTTACCGTGCCGAACTTCTCGGGATTGAAGGTAGGGCGGAGCGTGGGCGCCCTGGGGACTGCCGGTAATGCGTTCGGCACCAGTTCCGACGGCGCCATTATCAACTCCTCAGGGACGTATTTCGTGTTCGCTGCGGGCCGGGCCTTCCTCGTCCCGACCTCGGCAGAACTGTCGAGCTTGCGCAAGGCCGACAAAGCTCAAGTGCTTTCAGGCCATGTGGCTTCGGCCCAAGAAAACGCCGGCGTCGCCAGCGGCATAGAACTGAGCGCGCCAGGACGGGTGTACGTCACCTATCAGGGCGACCTCTACCCGTTCAAGTCGATATCCCAGCTCCGGACGGACGGTTACGGTGGCACGGCAGCCGTGCCGGTCCCGGGTACGGCGGGCCTGACAGTTGTGGCCACCTACTCGGGCTCGTGACCGGTACTCCACTACGGTGGCCCAGTGCGCTGGCTTCGTTTTGTACTGGTAGTTGGCTTGTGTGCGGGAGCTGATTGGCTCCCGCAGGCCGCCGCTGCGTCAACCGGCGGGGCCGGGGCGATAGCCCCGGCCCCAGCTGCGCCGGCTGGTCAGTTCCGAGCCGTTCCTCGCCCAGAGGCGCTCGGGCCGGAACTGGCGGCGCCGCCGTTCGCGTCCTCAGTCAGCCCGGTGACTGCTGCCGATGTGCCTTACACGTGGCGGCCCGGGTGCCCTGTGAGCCCGGCCTCACTGCGGATGTTGCACCTCCGTTATTGGGGCTTTGACGGGAAAGCTCACATCGGCAGGATGGTGGTCAATGAATCAGTGGTGCCCGACGTGCTCACCGTTTTCCGGGCCCTTTACGTTAAGCGTTTCCCGATCAAGGAAATGGTGCCGGAGGACGCTTACCACGGCAACGACAACGTCGCCGCGGCCGCGGACGACACCTCCGGGTTCAACTGCCGGTACGCCGTCGCGGCCGGGCCACCCCGGTGGTCTGTACATGCCTATGGAGAGGCCATCGACGTCAACGACGTGCAGAACCCCTACGTCGACGGCAACACCATAATCCCTCCGGCGGGAGCGGCTTATCTGAACCGGGACGACGTCCGCCCCGGCATGGCCGTGCCGGGCGGCGAGCTCGTAGAAGCGTTTGCATCAGTGGGCTGGTACTGGGGCGGCCGTTGGGTAGCTACGCCTGATTATCAACATTTCTCGCTCACGGGCGGTTGAGGCAAAAGCCACTTCTGGAGAGGGCTCGTGCGGCCGGCGACGGCCCCTTGGGGTTCCTAGACGAGACCGCTCCCGAAATAATCGGAGCGGCCTTCCAGGCCCGGCGGGCAGAAGAAGTAGCCGCCGCCCACCGGGCTTATGTAATCGACGAGGGGCTCACCGATCAACCGGGTCTGCACCGTCACGAACTGACGCTGGATGTCCTGTTGGTAGCAGGTGAAAATGAGGCCCTGGTTGAGGTTGCCGTTGACATCGACCCCGAGGTCGAAGTTGTAGCCGCGCCGAAGGATACGGCTGTCCGCCGTGGCGGGAGTGCGCGGGTTGGCCAGGCGGATGTGGGCGGTCAACGGGATGATGTTGCCTGCCGGGTCGGTGGCGTAATCGGGGGCGGCAAACTCGCTGTTGGCGTCCAGCGGCGCCCCGGTGGCACGGCGGCGGCCGATCATGTTCTCCTGCTCGTACAACGAAACGCGGTCCCAGAACTCGACCAGCATCCGGATAATGCGCACCACCTGGTAGGTACCGCCGGTGGTCCAGGCCGGCTCCGGGGAGCCTGGCTGCACCCACACGAGCTGGCGCATTTGGGCCGCATCGGAAGTGTCCGGGTTGGCGATGCCGTCTTTGAACCCGAGCAGGTTCCTCGGGGTCCCTGAGGGGCGGGGCGGGCTTTTGAAGCCGTCCACCCGCCACCGCGGCTGCATCGCGCCTCTGGTGTGCTTGGTGATGTCCCTCAGAGCATGGAGCACCGTGTCGGCGTCCTCGGCCCCGATCTGGACGCTGAGGTCGCCCTGGGTTTGGGCCGGGTCGAGGTTGTCGTTCGGGAAGCTCTGCATCGTGTACAGCCGGGCCGGCTGGGCCGGCTTCAAGCCGAAGCGGTCGTCGAAAAGGCTGGCGCCCATCCCGAGGATGAAAGAGGCGTTGCGCGCCGGTAGCACCGGCCCCAGGATGCCGTTGTCGTCCGTCGGTGCGGCCGGGCCGTCGAACTGGGGCGTGCCCCCGGCGTAGAGGTAGCGCATCCGGCTTGTTATCGTCCGCAAAAGATCCCGCAATTCTGCCCGCGATCCCGCTATTACATCGAAGGCCACCACCGTGGTCGCCCGGGTTGGTTCGCTCAGCACCGCCAGCTGGTGGGGGCCTTCGAAAGACTGCAGCTGCGCCCGTTCGGCGGTGACCTTCGAGGCCCCGTCAAGGAATGACGGCCCGTCCGTCCCGCTGCCGGTGGAGGCCGCTGCAGCCCGAGAGAGGCTGCCGAGGGCACCGCTGGTGGCGGCCACCGTGCCCGTCAGGGCACCCAGTTGCAGCAACCGCCGCCGCGACATCGGCGCCGCCCCCTGGCTCCTGTCTGCGCTGGTGTCGTGACCGGGGGCCGGGTCGGCGGGCTGACCGCCGTCCCCCGAAGGGCGCCGCCGCTGGGCTTTGTCCTTGCTCAAGACTGGTCCGCCGTCGCCGGCTGGATCGGCAGTTCGAGCAGGTCGGGCACTACCGAGAGCTGCTCGAGCAAACCGCCGAGCTCACCGTCAAGATGTTCGCGTTGAGACCTGCTCAGCGACTGCAGCGGCGTCCAGCTCCCGTTGGCGTGCTGGAACCCTTTGAAGGCGGCTGCCATCTTGTCCAAGCCCTGGCGTAAAGATGCCAGCAGCCCCGGCTCACCCTGCTGGAGCAAAGGGGCAATAGCCGCCAGCGCCAGCTGCGTGCCCTGGACGTTGGCCCATGCGGTGGCCAGGTTGGTGTGGCTGCCTTCGTCCGTCTCCCCGGTGAGCTCGAACTGGAGCGTGTTCTCCAGGATCTCGTGCGTGCGCAGCGACAGGTCGTTCGCCGGCATCAACATTTGCGGGAACTGCTTTATAAGGCCGTGGACGGCGCTGTCGAGCGCATTGGCCACCGGCACGAGCTCCCGGTCCGGTTGGGCGTGCCAAAGGCCGTATTCCAGGCGGAGGAACCCCTGGAAATTGGGGTTGTCTACCCCGCCCACCAGGCCGAGAGGCCGGCCATTGATCTCGTCGTTGAAGTTCCCGAACGTGTCGTAGGCCGCCCCGAGACGTGAATAGTCGAGGTGGGCCGGCAACCAAAGTTGGCGCGCCCGGGCCAGGTCGCCGGCGTCCACCGCCGCCTTAAGGGCGTCAGTGGCTACGGCGAGACGTCCCATCCAGGTGGTCAGGCTGCCCCGGTACGCAAGCGTGGCCAACTGGATCTGGTCTGACGTCACCGGGACGTACGGGTGCGCCCCGCTCACCGGTGGGCCGCTGACGTGTTCGACGCGGGACGTGAGCGTTGCCCCCGAGAACGACTCGCATTGGAAGGAATAGTCACCGGGAGGCAACAGGGCGTCCATCTGGTCCTCGGTGCCGGGCGCCAGCATCTCGATGTCGCCGTACACAAGGGCTTGGTTGGCCCCGACGAGGTCCACCTCGTAGATAGTGGCCCTGGACGTGTTCTTGACCGTGAACACCGTCAGCCCCGAGCGCGGCGCCGACCAGCCCCGGGCGCACGCCGAGGCCGAGACGACGACCGGTGCAGGGCCCCCGTCGGTCCCACCTCGGCCCACGACCAGGTAGCCCGAGACGGCCAGGGCCAGGGCCACCACGCCGAGGGCGGCGCCCCGCCGAGGCGTCAACGCCTGGTGCCGCCTGCGTCGCCGTGCGCTCATGCTTGCTCTTTGCTCGAGACGGTTTTTGTAACTCACAGACTGGCCTTCATTCTGCACGCAAAGCTTTCTTGCGGTCTATCCGGGGACTGGCCCGGCCCCTGGACTCTGAGCACTGCTTACGCGGCACCCAACGAACAGGACCAGCAGCGAGCCTGTCCGGCGCCCGCTGCTGGTCGTGTCGCTGTGCCGCTTGTCTTGCCTAGGACGTGTAGGTGTAATCGCCGGCGTCGTCGACCGCCTTGGTCGTGCCCACCCTTACGGTGACCGGGACCTGCAGGCCCGGGCTACCCGGCGGGGCTATCGCCGTGCAGGTCGTAGCCGGCGCCGAAAGCATGGTGGAGCCCGCGCAACTGACCCCGAGAGCCGGTAGGTGCCCGAAAGAGACCCTCGTCACGCCGGTGACCGTGGAGAAGTTAAGCCCATTAATGGTCACCGTCGTACCCGCTGGCCCTGAGCTGGGGGAGATCGTCCCTTCGATCGGGTAGCTCGGCTCACCCGTCGCCGGGTCGAGGAACAGCGGGGGAGCCAGCTGAGAGCGGGTGGCGTTGAAGTTGAACAGGTCGGTCAAGTTGTTGGAGATGTTGGCGAACGAGCCGGGGATCTCACCGAGCCCCCAGTTGTCCTCGATGAAGCGGATGATCGAGGACTGGGTTGTTTCCACGTGGCTCACGTAGTTTTGTTTGGCCCAGGGCGAGATGACGATGAGTGGGAGGCGAGGCCCGAACCCGCACCTGCCCTCCTGGTTGTACAGGGGCACGGTCGTCTGCCCGCTCGGTACCGTCCCGCAGGCGTCCTTGCCCGTGAGCGTGTCAGCCGTCGTGTCCGACGGGTTGCTGACGCCGCTGTACACGTGGTCGTACCAACCGTCCGAGTCGTCGTAAGTGATAAATATGGCCGTGCTGTCCCACGTGGGCAGCTGCTCGATCGAGTTGACCTCGTTCACTATCCAGTTCTGCTCGTCGATGGGGTCGGAGGTGGCGGGGTGGCCCGTCTCGTAAACCGGCGCCTTCAAGTAGCTGACCGCCGGGAAATGGCTCGGCGAGAGCGAGCCGTCGTGGATGCCCGCGACAAGCTGGTTGAACCACGACACGTCGTAATTGTGGTTGGCGGTATCGAACTCGCCCGGGGTCGCCGTGTCCGTCCCCACGACGTTGAGCGACGTCGGGGCCAGATGGTGCGGGTTGGCGGTAGACGCATAGAACATGAAGGCGTCGTAGTGGGCCGAATAGTCGCTGTCGACCCCGTAAGGGTGGGCACCGGTCGTGCCCGTGCCGCCGACGGCCGCGCCCACGTTGTGGCTCGAGGTACAAGTGACCTTGTCCGGGTTGTTCAACGGGTCGTACGTCGTGGCGGTCTGCACCGGCCCGCTGTAGGGGGTGGTGGGAGCGAAGCCGCCCTGGAACCAACCCCACGAGAGGTCCTTGGAATTGAGCTGGTCGCCGATGTTCTCGCCGGTGAGGGCGGCCGTCGTGCTCGGGGCGCAGTCGTCCCAATATGGGGAGGCGTCGCCGATCAGGGTGTAGCCGCCGTTGGGACCAGCCGAGACGGCGTCGCCATCGGTGAGCGTGCTGCCACCGACGTGGGCGGTGTCCACGCCGGAGGTGTCGCCCGACGTGACGTTGAGCGCGCCTTCAGTCGAGGGGCCGAAAGTGGACCCGAAGTTGTTGTCGCTCATGGAGAAATGCTGGGCGTAGTTCCACTCGGCGGTGACCGTATTGCCGTCGTAGTAGTCCATGACCGTGCCGGACACACAGGTCTGCCCGGTCGGGCTCGTCCCTCCCACCGTGGCCGTGCCGTCGGTGGCCGTGAACATGTCCATCTTCCCGTCGTCGAAGGCGTTCTGCTCAGGCGTGTAGTCGTGATTTTGGTCGCACGTGAGGATGTCGTTCACGTTGTCCGGGTCGAGGCGCTGGGGGTTCTGGCCGTTCGGGTTGGCGGTGAGAGCCGTCGATGTCAGGCCGTTGACCGTGGGAGTACCGGGGGCCGCGTAGAACGGTTCGCCATCTGTGTTCGTCGCATTGGGGTAGGTGGCGAAGTAGTGGTCGAACGAGACGTTCTCGTCAAAGATCACGACCACGTGCTTTATCGGTGTGGCGGTGGGTGCGTCCGCTGTCTTGGTGAACACAAGGTTGGCGTGCTGCAACTGGGCATCGGCTACACCAGTGGTGAGCGACAGGCCGGCGGCGGTGGCGCCCATGGCGACTAAAGCGACGCTCGCGCCGATGGCCAGTGACCGGCGGGAACCAAGCTTCATCTCTCTCCCTTCGAGTGGCGACTTCGGGATGGTGCCAAGCGGCCTGCGGCCGCCTCGCGACGAGGGGCAGCGCAGTCCGGGACTATGCCTACAGCGCCTGGTTGAACGCCTGGTTACCCCCCGATGACGTTCGGGCGTCGCGCGCCTGAACCTTCTCCGGCGGGAGGCGGGGTGGACGGGGCGGCCAATGGTTTGGCCGCGCCGGCCGCTGGGTAAGCCACTCTCGGCGTTGTAGAGGGGGAGACGGGGGAGGTCCCGCCGACCAACACCCTCGGCCTCCATTGGGTCAGCGTCTATTCCACGGCGGTGCCCTTGGAGTCAGGCAAGACGGTCAGTTCCGTAAGGCTCCCGGAGGTAACCCCGAGAGTCGGGAACGGGCAAAATGCGATGCACATTTTCGAGATGGCCATAGGGTGACAGAGGCGATCGTCCCTGCCTTGCCTGCCCTCTTTGCAGTGCGCCGCGCCCCCGGTCACCCTCCGGGCGGAAAATAAGCCAGGTTCTTGGCTTTGTCCAGGATCTCGTTCAGGGAGGCAGCCGGGATGAGCTCGTGCGTCTCGAGGTGCCCGAAGGCCCCGGTGCTGCTGACGGCGATGCTGACGGCCGCTGCTGAGGTGGAGTCAGGGATGTCGCAGATAGCGATGCCGTCCCATTGGCCGAACATCCAGTAATAGGAGTCGAGAGTCCCACCCACACCTGACAGGAGGTTGCTGACGACCCGCTCACGATCGCTCGGCCGGTCGATCATCCCCTTTACGGTTTCCCCCTTCAGGGTAAAGAGAATTGCGTATTTCGCCATCGGTGCTCCTTTGCGCTGGTCAACAGGCACATCCTGGCACGGCGCTGCCGTGTTGACCAGGGGCAAAAGGGGTCGGGGAGCACCCCTTTCCGGCCGCCGGGACCAATAACAGGCAGTCAAGCTGCGCGGCGCGGGCCGGGCCAGCGAGAACAGCCCGCGGGGACGTGGTCAGCGGGCTGCTGTTCTGTGGGTTGCCCCACAGCTTTCTGGCCCCGGGGCTGTCCCTTTCAGGCCCTGGTCCAGGCGGTACCGCTCACACGGTGGCCGGTCACACGGTGGCCGGCTGACGTTCCATCGACTCTATGATCGTCCGGCAGAAGGCAGGTAGGTCGGCTGGGGTCCGGGACGTGACCAAGTTGCGGTCGACGACCACCTCTTCGTCCGACCACGTGGCGCCGGCCGCCTCCATGTCGTCGCGGATCGAATAGAAAGAGGTGGCGTTGCGACCCGGCAGGACCTTGGCCGAAACCAGCATCCACCCGGCATGGCAAATGGCCCCAACCGGTTTGCCGGCGCTGTCCATGTCGTGGACGAACCGGACGAGGTCCTTGTCCATACGCATCTTGTCGGGGGCATGGCCACCGGGGATGATAACGGCGTCGAAGTCCTCGACCCGGGCGCGGTTGGCCGGCAGGTCGGCCTTCACGTGACGGTCGTGGCTGGAAAAGGTGTCCGTGCGGCTGGTGCCCACCACCTTCACATCTGCGCCCGCCTCCTTGAAGCGGTGGTAAGGGTAGACGAACTCGTCGATGTTGTACTCGTCTTCAACCAGAAGAGCCACGCGCTTGCCTTCAAGTGTCATCTTTGAACTCCCTTGTTGGTCCTTCCCTGGCGGGCTCATGCTAGCGATGAGTTCGCGCTTCGGGGCTCGGTGGTCAGCTTGTCAAGCCTTGGCCATTTTCGTCACTGTGACGAAAATGTGGCAATTAGTCGGTCGGGCGCGGGGGGAGAGGGGTCGGAGGTTGCGGTGCGCAACGGTGAAGATTTCGCATAATGAAGACGGTGCCGGACCACGAGACGGTAATGAGGTGGGTGACCGGTTATGAGACCGCCTGGCGAACGCCTGGAACGGCCGGGCTGGCCGAACTCTTTACCCCTGATGCCAACTATTTACAGTCGCCATACGAAGAGCCGATCATGGGTCTCGAACAAATCGGGCGGATGTGGGAAGACGAACGCCAGGGCCCGGACGAAATCTTCACGCTTACCACGGAGATAATCGCGGTCGAGGGCGATACCGCGGTCGTGCGAGCGGAAGTCCGCTACGGTGACCCGGTCCACCAGGAGTACCGCGACCTGTGGGTCGTGAAGTTCGACCCGGCCGGAAGGTGTTGCTCGTTCGAGGAGTGGCCATTCTGGCCCGGCCGGCCTTACACAGCTCAAGGTACGTCCGACAATGGGTAAATGGTTGGTTCACGCGATGCCCGCAGATCATTCGAACACTGTCCACTCCGACGGCAGCAAGATCTTGTAGATCAGCACCGCGTCACTCTGGCGCGGGACGGTCCGCTCCGGTGGCCGCAGTGGCACTCATGGTCACCAAGGCGGCCGGTGACCCGGCCGCTCTCTGGAACCCGCTGGCTGTCTGCAGGCTAGAGAAGGCCTTTCACTTCGTGCACGTCGCCGCACTGCACTCCAAGCGCCGCGTGGTGACGACGTACCGCGTCGGCATCGGGTGCTTCTAACAGGCAGTAAACCTTGCCCTCGGCGTTGTAGTACAGCTCGATTTGGCGGACCCCAAACTGATCGGCGTTCCCTTCTTTGGTGTCCCTGGTGATCTGGTCGATCGCGTTTTCGGGCAGCTTGAGGTCGTCATGGAAGTCCATGAAGGTCGGCACCGTTCCTCCTCTCGGTTGCTCTCTCTGCCCGAACCTTAGCGGCCCCGCGCAATGCAGACGTGGCCCGCGAGGATCAGCGCCCCGCGGCCTATATCGACTGGGCCCGGCTGCTGCCCGCGCCCGTAGCTGGGTTGCTTGGCGCTAGCCCGCTCCCGAAAGCGGTCCGCTCGGTCACGGTTGCTCAGGGCACCCGACACTTCTTGGTCCTCGTCTCGATGCGCCCTCCTGCGATGACCTTCCCATGACGGTCGAGTTCGACAAAGCGGCCGAAGATTTT
>JASHVH010000484.1 GCA_030039575.1 Acidimicrobiales bacterium
CTGCCTTGAAGGGCGGTTCATTCGGGTTGCTCCCGGGAATGCCGCTACCCTCGACCGCCGGTTGGCCGATCCCGTCTTTGAAACCGAACGCCTCTTTTTCGGTAGGCAGTGAATAGCAATCGAGGCGCCAGATGACGCTGATCCCTGACATCTGTTCGTATGCTTGCTTGGCACGGCCGAGGACGGCGTCGAGACGAGCCGCGTCGGGCGAGAGGGCACTGACGCCGACGTGGAGGTCCCGTGTCCCGAATGGCGTTTCCCAGTGCTCCGGCGCGCTCTCGCCGACGTCGCCGAGTTTTTCTGCCCGTGCGGCCATGCCCTGCTTGAACTCCGGAGGAAAGCTCTCCAGTGAAGCCGGCGGTACGCCGAGCGCCTTCAGGCCCTCGAAGGTAAAGGCGACGCTAACCCAGGCGTCCTCGCCGGCGTGGGCCGGGTCGGTGGCGGCGGCCACGGCTGGGCCCAGCCGGGTCAGCAGTTCCCGCCCGGCACGCCGCTCGTCGACCCGCAGCAGGATGTAGGTCCCGACGTACGGTGAAGGTCGAGGGTGAAGGGCGCCGCTCTGGATATCAGCCAGGTCGAGCATGGTCTAAGCTCTCTGCGTGTAGCCCTAGTCCGCCGCTTCGTCCAGCAGGGGTTTCAGCGCCGGGTGCTGCAGCGCCTGCTCGGCATCGGGATGGTCGAGCACCTGCTGAAAGGCCTTACGCAGTCGTTCGCCTTTCTGGATGTCGCGTACTGTCAGATCGGGGAACGTGGGTGCAAAACCCGTGGCGATCACCCGGTTGGCATTGAAAATGTCCTTTATACCCCGGCTGTTCTTGGTCAGTGGGGAGCCCGGATCCGCGATCCCCTCCGGGGCCTCAACGGTGTGCCGCAGGATCTTGCCGTACGGCATCGGGCCGAGAAGGGCGAAAGTATCGTCAATGTAGGGGTCCCACTCCGTATCGAACGACGTCAGCCAGAGCAGTCGCGTGTCGTTGTCGAACAAGACGTGCCGCATGTCGTGGACGCCGATCTGGGCCAGACCGGCGGCCACTCGGGGGTCGTCAGTGCGAGTCCGGTTCGGGTTGGCGTAAAAGTCCTCGATCTCTTTACGGATCTGTTCGGCGTGGCCCGGCTTGACCGTATAGAACATGGTCACCTCGCCCCGCTTCCCGGCTTGGGCACCCATGTACTTCGTAGCTTCTAGAGACCCGGTGTCTGTGTTCGGCATAATGGAGGTTCCTCCTGATCGTCCTTACCGTGATGGAGCTAGGTACGTTAACCTGCTCGACGGGAGCGCAACCAAGGTCGTCGCGCTTGGTCGAGGCCGGGGCAAGAAGTTTCTCTCATGGCGTTCACGGCCCGAACCCGATGTCCTTCAGGAACTCGAGGATGATGCCGTTGACGTCCTCGGGTCGTTCCTCGGGCGGTGAATGACCCACGCCTGGCAGGGTTACTACGTCCCGCAGGTCCGGGAAGTTTGTCCTCAGGGAGCTCAGGGCATGCCTCTGCCTGTCCACCCCGAACAAGGGCTTGGCGGATGGGTCCTGGTCACCTCCAATGAAGATTGCGGGTTGGCGCACTGTCGCCCCGTCGAGGAACGATGTGTTCTCCCAGCTGCTGTCCACAGCCGCGTACCACTTGTTGGCGGGCTGGATGCCAGTGTGGCTGAATTGCGCGAAGTAGTAGTCCAAAGCTTGCTGGCTGAGATGAGGCGGCAGCGTCGGCGGTACCGTATACGTGGCCGAAAAGGCTTCGGACGCCTTCCACGCCCACCGCCACTGTTGGTCGGGCGGGCAATACCCCGAGGTCGAATAGAAGACCCCGAGGAGGAACCGGCGCAAATCTGCCATGATCTCCTCCCCGGCCTCGGGTTGCGCCAAATAGGATTGATAGAAATCTAACCCGTTTTTCTTGAAGCCCTCCATGGCCTTACTTGGCGGCATTGGGCCGCGGGCGTCAGGCGGGGAGCACATCATGACGATGCCACGAACCAGCTCAGGCCGCATCAGGGCCGTGTAATACGCGACGGGCGAGCCCCAGTCCTGGCCGACCAGGACCGCTGGTTCAGCACTCAGGGCTCTCATCAGCCCGACGACGTCACCAACCAGGTGTGTTACGTCGTACGAACCCACGTCGGGGGGGCAGTCAGATTGACCATAACCGCGCTGGTCGAGAGCTACCACCCGGAAACCGCCTGCGGCCAGCGACCCGATCTGGTGCCGCCAGATGTACCAGAGGAACGGGTACCCGTGCAACAACAACACGAGAGGGCCGTCGCCCTGTTCGACGTAGTGGAGCCGGATGTCATTAACCTGCGTAAAGCGGTGGCGGAACCTCCCGGGATCGTCTTCATCGTTCATTGGGTCATCGCTCCGTCCCCAGTGGCGGGCGCTGCTCCCGTCAACCGCCCATTGCGGCGGCTGTGGGGTCTCGCCCATCGTCGTCGCTCCTTTTGAACAACTGGTCCTGCTGGTACCTGACGTCATCTGCCATGGGACCCCCGCAGACTGGCGAGGTTGCCGCCTCTGGGTTTCGTCTTACACCTTCAACCCAGGCGGGTTTAGAAGCTCAGTCTTGCATCGCGGCGACATTTCCGTCCTCATCCCGATGGGGTGATCTAGGCAAAGGTGGTAGGCGGCGGTATTGGCCGGCTACCCCACTGGTACCGTGGTTTTACGCCGGGGCTGGTATCTTAAAAGCCGGTCCCAGTTGGGTTGGCGGCACGAATGGACGCGAGCAGTGGCACAACACGGCAGTCAGTTGCCAGATTTCCAGCCAATTCCCCCCCATCGCGTGAAAGAGGTGCCAAACTGTTGGCTTATCATTCACCCTGGATGGGTGGCAATCGCGGCGCGCTCTGGGCCTAAGGTGACGACGCGGGATGATTACCGCAGCGGGCTACATCCCTGTGGACGCACTAGCCGCCTCGCTCGATATGACCGAGACCGCCGGGGCCTGATCACCAAGGAGGAGAGACATTATGCCGGGACTAAAAGGCAAAGAGCCTGGCCTCCTGGTCCTCGGTTCGCCGAAAGCAGTTTACAACAATCCCATGGCGCGCGCCGTAGTCACCGCCTCCGTGCGGGAAGCGGCGCCGATCTTGCGGTAGATGCCTTTCAGGTGGGACTTAACGGTATTTTGCGAGACATAAATCTTTGCTGCGATCTCACGGCTGCTCAGGTGTGACGGTAAGTACCCAAGCACCTGTCGTTCGCGGTCCGTTAATGGCTCCACGATCGTGTTGGGCGGCTCCGAACTACCAGAGGGCACCAGCCGCTCCGCCTCGTTGACCAAGTGGGCCAGATATGGCTCCGGGCAGTTGGCGAACACGGCGCGTAGGAGTGGTCGAGAACATGGTAACTCCTCGAGGAACGGCCGTAGGTAGCCCTCGGACCGCCCGGCGTCCACTGCCCGTCGCATTGCATCTTCGCCGCGCAGGACGTGGCCAAGCCGCAGTTCTGCGCAGGCGAGTTGTACCAGGCGCCGGATCGCAGCCGCGGCGTTGGGCGGCTCGCTCGCAGTTAGTCGGGCCAGCGCACGTTCCGGGCGGCCCGAGCATATGTCGATGCGGGCGAGTGGACCGGCTAGGGTAGCCTCGGCGTGAGCGGAGCGAGCGACCAAGAGGGACCCTTCCACATCGCCCAGCGTTGTCCGGCAGGATATCTCGAGCTCAGCCAGCTCTTCCACGAAATGGCGGGACGGCGGGCTGCGGAGCTCGCGCTCCCGAAGATGGCCCAGTCGGCTCAGTGCCTCATGGGGACGCCCCCGAGCGATAATTGACCGCACGAGGGCCACCTCGACGGCCCACACCCAGTGCTTCTCTCCTGCTATGTGGCAGAGCAGGAGCGCCTGCTCCAGCTGGTCTTGGGCCCCTGCCAGTTCGTTGTGCTCAAAAAGGACCTCGGCCAAGGCTAGGTGGGCCTCGAGCGTGGCTAGGTCGTTGTCCATATTCTCGGTGCCAGTGGATTGCAGGACGGTGCTCGCCAGCCGGTACGAGTCTCTGAGCCGGCCCCGCCGACAGGCGATCAAGGCGGCCAAGGCGGGGCGGCGCCGCACAGCTTCTTCCACTGAGCCGAAGTGACCCTCCAAGACCGCCTGGGCCTCGTCGGCTTGCCCGAGCCATAGGAGCGCTCGAGCCACAAGCACCGGGAGCTGGGCGGAAATGGACGTATCAATCGCTTCGTGCCAGAAGCCGGCGGCGCCTAAGGCTTCGAGCGAATTTGCCGTTGGTGCAGGGGCTGAACCCATCAGCTCTTCGGCCGCCCGGCAGTGGTCGAGGACGGCGACAGGGTCGGCAAGGCGCTCGGCCTGGACGGCACAGAGGAATTCTGCCCGTCCCCTCCAGAGCTGCTGGTCCGGCTCGTGCGCCGCCACTCCCCTGAGGCGGCAAAGCGCCTGGGCTGCCTCAGCGAAACGCTGCGCACAGATCAAGACAGCGGCAACGATATAAACCCGGCCCGGGTCGTGTTCGCGGTCGGACATCGCCAGCGCGGAAGGAGCCAGGACCCCACCATCTCCCCGCCCCCCGTCGCCCAGGTGACCGAACAGGTCGGAAAAAACCAATGAGAACGCACGCTCATAGGCGCCTGCCTCAGCAAAGTGGTGCGCGGCGGAGCGGACGTCCCTCCGCGACTCGAAGCATCTAGCCGCCTCGAAGTGCGCATGGCTCCCGGTCGATGGCTTTTCGAGCCGGAGACGGCTCCTCAACACGTCGACAAACAGCTTGTGGTACCGGTACACGTGTTCACCGGCTCTGTCACGGACCGTGAACAGG
>JASHVH010000485.1 GCA_030039575.1 Acidimicrobiales bacterium
TTCGACAAGATCGATTTCCTCGTGAATAATGCCGGCATCTCGATGTACCGTCCCATCGTCGACTGTAGCGAGGAGGACTGGGACACCCACGTTGACATAATGGCCAAGGGGACCTTCCTCATGATCAGGGCGGTGGCGCCAGGTATGGTGGCGCGGCACTTCGGGCGCATCGTCAACCTCGGGTCCTACGTCGCCCAGCTCAACTGTACGACGAAGTACTTCGGCCCGTACTGCGCGGCGAAGTTTGCCATCGTTGGCCTGACTCAGGTGGCGGCGCAAGAACTTGCCCCGCACGTCAACGTAAATGCCGTCGGGCCGGGGGACGTCGCCACCGAAATGATGGAGCTTGAATGGGAGCAGGAAGGCGAGCGACGGGGGATCCCGGCCGCCGAGGTCAAGAAACAGTACCGGGAGCGCCTCCTGCTGGGGGAGTTCGAGCAGCCGAGGGATATCGCCCACGCGATCGCCTTCTTGTGCTCGCCGTTGGCGGACCACATTACGGCGTCCCACCTGATTGTCAGCGGCGGGCTGCCCTACAAGGCGGAGGCGATAAGTGCCTAAACATCCGAACCTCGAGTGCACAAAAGGAGGATTATGGCAAAGAGAAACTGGGTGATGGCCGTAGCGGCCACGGTCGGGCTCCTGAGCGCGAGCGTGACGCCAACCGCGGCCAGCGCCACAACGAAGACTGTGGCCGCCGCCGACGCCGGTGGGGTACTGACCATATCAAATGCTGAGTTCCTGTGGACGTGCGGGTTCAGCCCGTTCAACCCGTCGTCGAACTTCCTGTCGGTAGGGGCCGTCTACGAACCGCTGATGTTCGTCGATACCCTCGACAACGCCAAGGTGACGCCGATGCTGGCCACCGCCTCGTCGTGGAGCGACGGCAACAAGGTCCTGACCTTCACCATACGGAAAGGGGTGACGTGGACCGACGGCCAGCCCTTCAGCGCGGCGGACGTCGCCTACACGTTCAACCTGCTCAAGAAAAACCCGGCCCTGGACCTGAACACGGTCTGGTCGGTGCTATCAAGCGTCGTCCAAAAGGGCGACGACGTCGTCATGACGTTCAAGACCGCTGCGGTGCCGTACTTCTATTACATCGCCGACCAGGTGGGCATCGTACCTGAGCACATCTGGTCAAAAGTGGCTAACCCGGTGACCTACAAAGACGCCAACCCGATCGGTACGGGCCCTTTCACGGTGAAAAGCTGTACGCCCCAGAACGTGACTTATGTGCGCAATGACCACTATTGGCAACCGGGCCTGCCCAAGATCTCCCAGATCGAGTACCCGGCCTTTACCTCTAACCCGCCGGCCAACACCCTGTTGTCCACCGGCGGGGCGCAGTGGGGAGGCCAGTTCATCCCCAACCTCAAGGCCGAGTACCTGTCCAAGAGCAAGGACAACCATTTCTGGTTCCCACCGGTAGTAAATGTTTCGATATTTATAAACCAGACCGTCCCACTGCTCAATAACTTGGCGGTGCGCAGGGCGATGGCGTTCGCCATCGACCGCAGCCGTGTAGCCCAAATAGGCGAGTACGGTTACGAACCCGCCGCTAACCAAGCCGGGATCATAACGCCCACGTTCCAGTCCTGGCTGAACACGTCGGCGCTGAAGAGCGCCGGGTACAGCTATGACCCCGAAAAAGCTATATCGATCCTGGAGAAAGCCGGGTTCAAGCGAGGCTCGGGCGGCGTGTTCGAATCGCCCCAAGGTAAGCCGCTCTCGTTCACGATCATCAACCAGATCGCCTACACCGATTGGGTGGCTGCCTTGCAAGTCGTCTCCCAGGAGCTTTCCGCCGTGGGTATCCAGCTGACCGTGGAAAACCTGGCCGGCACCGACTACGGTGCGAAGTTGTACGACGGCAATTACCAGCTGGCGTATGGGTACGAGGCGGGAGGCCCGACGCCGTATTACGAGTTCCGGCAATGGCTCTATGGGCCCGCCTCCGCCCCTATAGGCAAACCGGCGGCGACAAACTGGGAGCGTTATTCGGACCCCGCCACCGACCAGCTCATCGACAGCTACGCCGAGTCCACTGATGCAGCCACCCAGCACAGGATCGTCGACCAGCTCCAAACCGTGCTCCTGGACGACGTCCCGCTGATACCCGTCACCGAGCAGGTGGACTGGGACGAGTACTCGACGTCCGAGTTCGCAGGTTGGCCGTCGGCGTCTGACCCGTACGCTCAGCCGTACGCGTACGTGTTCCCGGACTGGGAGATAGTCCTCCTGCACCTGCATTTGAAGTGAAAACTTAGGTCCCAGCGTTGAGGAGGAACAATGAGCATGACTCCCGAGGAGGCCGTACGCAGGTTCTTTGACTGCTACACCGACGGCCGGCCCCAGGACTTCGATGAGGTCGTCGCGCCTGACTACATTGACTATGGCCATACTCCGCCGGGGCGAGGGCCAAGCGGTGCCCGCGACGACTACGACAACGCGGTCAAGCTGGCCGGCGGGCTGGTCCGCTACACGATTGACGCCCTGGTCGTCGACGATGACATGGTGGCGGCGGCGTGGACCGGTGTACTGCCCAATCGTAAAGAGATGAGAGGCCTGAGCCTCTACCGGGCTTCCGGCGGTCTAATTCGTTCGACTCGGCACGCCTTGATAGGAGACTTGCCGTTGTGAGGGCCCTGACTCGGGGTTCGGCAGTCGGGAGTCGCGTCCGAGAGGGGATAGGCGGACGGGCCGCCTGTCACCCCCCCACACGAGCGTGAAGGGGCCGAGCCGGGACTAGGGGTTTCCTAGATTCCATCGCCGCCGCTGGCCTTGAAAATGGTGAAGGAGGCACTAAGACAGGAGGACATCGGCTATGAAAGTCGCACTAACCGGCGGAACAGGTTTCATCGGGTCCCACGTTCTAACCCAGCTGCAAGACCACGGTCACGAGGTGACTGCACTTGTCCGTGACGATGGACAGGCCGACATTGTTGCAGGTCGTGGCGCCACCCCGAGCGTGGTGGACCTCTACGACCGGCCGGCGGTGGTGGGGGTGTTCAGTAGTGCAGACGGGGCCGTACACACGGCCAGCCCCGGCGACGCCACCAGTGCCGACTTGGACAACGCGGTCGTTGACGCCGCCATTGGCGCCTTTGCCGGCACGGGCAAGCCCTTCATCGAGATCAGCGGCCTGTGGGTCTATGGATCTAACCCGTCGATCACCGAGGAGTCGCCCTTCGATGCGCCTCCACTGGTGGCGTGGAAGGAGCCTATAGAACGTCGGGTACTGGGCGAGGCAGGGATGAGGGGGGTGGTGATCGTGTCCGGCACTGCCTATGGTGACGGCGGGGGAGCCATCCCCGGGGTCCTTCTCAGCTCACCCCGGGACGATGCCGGCAACTTGATAACGCTGGGCACGGGGCAACAGCATTGGGCCACAGTGCACGCCGCCGACCTGGCCGACTTCTTCCGGCGCGTCCTGGAAGATGACGCCGCTCGCGGCTACTACGTGATCAGCGACGGGTTGCGACCTACGGCGGCCGAGCTGACCGAGGCAGCCGCGGTGGCCGTGGGCGCCCCCGGGGCCGTGCTCGGTTCCGATGCCGAGGCTCGGGCACGGTTAGGCGATCTTTTCGCTGAGGTCCTACTGCTCGACCAGGGTGCCCAATCGGCCAAAGCCAGGACCGAGCTCGGCTGGCGCCCGACCCACCCATCACTTGTCGAGGAGTTCCGCCAGGGGAGTTACCGCAAATAACTCGCGCTTGATTGACGCGGGCTTTCGAGGCTTGTGCCCGTTGCTGGGCGGCCGGCCTGCTATTCCCCGATGGCCTCCGAAGTCAGCCCCTCTTGCTACTTTCTGTCGAAGCCGGGGTCGATTGGAGAACTCGGCGCGCCAATTCGGTCCGGGACCTGACCCCGAGCTTGCGGAAGACCTTGTGGAGGTGGTACTCCACGGTCGCCGGGCTGATGAACATCTGGGCGGCGATGTCTTGATTGGTGGCGCCCTGCGCGGCGAGTTCGGAAATCCGTGCCTCCTGCGGCGTCAGGTCGTATTGAGCCTCGACCATCCGTTTGCGAGCTTTCTCTCCCGTGGCCCGCAATTCGGCTGCGGCGCGCCGTGCGAACCCCTCCATGCCGAAATCGGAGAAGAGCTCATGGGCGGTTCGCAACTGCTCGCGTGCATCGCGTTTCCGTTGCTCGCGCCTGAGCCATTCCCCGTAGAGAAGCCTGGTGCGGGCGAGGTCGAGCCTTAATGTTGTCGGGAGAAGCCGTTCGATAGCTTCTCGGTACAGCGCCTCGGCTGCCTCGCCGTGCGAGAGCATGGCGCGACACCTTGACTGAACGGCAAGGCCCCAGTTCGTCCCGCTCGCGTCAGTGCTCTGCGCCAAACGTTCTACTGCAGGCCCTGCCTCAACTTCGTTCCCGGTGCGGCTGGCCGCCTCGACCAGTTCGACCGTAGCCCACCCTGAATACCACAGCTCGTTAGGGTCTTCGAGCGCCTCCCGGGCGGCGGCAAGTGCGCCTTCGTACTGCCCGAGCCCGTTGCGGAGGGCGGCGGTGGCCCACAGCGTAACGGTCAGCGCCATTCCCTCCCCTCTGGCCAAAGAATCCTTGGTGCTTGCCTCAATTAGCTCAAGCGCCTCGACCTCGCGGCCACGGAAGGCTGCCACGGCTAGTGCCGCGTAGGCCGGGTGTTTGTTGTCGGATGCGTCCGTGGCCGCCTGTACCTCATCGACCAAAAGAGCGGCCTCAGCCAAGTCTCCTGCGAAGAGGCGCACTCCCGCGCGGGTGCTCAGAGTCAGGGGCAAAACCGTGAGCGCACCCAGGTCGCGGGCAACCTCGACCTGACGAGAGGTAAGCACATCCCAGCTGTCGTAGTCCCAGACGTAACCGGCTGCTCGGCCGGCCAACCACGACCACTGCAGCCGCTCCTCGACGCCTACGGCGTCGCTGCAGAACGGGCTCATTGCTTGCTTCAAGACGGAGGTCCCAGCCTCGAGCTCACCGGTAATCAGCAGGGCGAGGCCCTCGAGCAAGAGATCTGATGCCGGGGCCGGCCCATCAACATGGGGCGCCGCGAGTGCCGCCCTGGCCACCTCCGCAGCGCTGGCATCGACAGCCAGTCGGCCCGCGAACAGTGCAGCGGTCAACGCGTCGAGATAGGTCTCACGCGCCCGCTTCACGTCGACTCGCTCGAGGCGGGTGGCGGCCTTCAGCATGAGAGGGGCAGCGTCGCTTCCTCGGTTCATTGCGAACGCCACTTGACCCCGAAGTACGTCCAACTGTGCCCGTTGTATGTCGTCCAGCGGGCCGCGCTGAGCCATGGCAGCCAGTCCCAACGCTGAACCCAAAGCACCCGCCAGCCGCTTCGCGCCGGCGGCGCTTAGAGCCCGGCGGGCTCGACGAGCCGGGTCGATGGTCAAGGCCGCCGACCGCTCCAAGAACGCCGCGGCCGCCGCAAAGCCACCCCGCGCCTGGGCCCGCCCTGCCGAGATCTCCAGCTCTTCGGCTACGTCCTCGTTGGGCCGGAGAGTGGCCAGTGCACGGTGCCACGCCCGGCGGTCCGGGTCGACCACGCTGTCAGTGGCTTCCGCCAGGGCAAGGTGCACTTCTCGCCGGTCCTTCGGCGACGCTGTGCCGTAGACAGCGGACCTCACCAGCGGATGACGGAACACGACACGTTCGCCGAAGTCGACTAGCCCTTCGGCCTCTACAGCCTCGGCGGCCTCCTGGGAGATGCCGAGCCTTTCAGAGGCGCGCCATAGGATCTGAGGGTCTCCCGTTGGGTCAGCGGCGGCAACCAGCAAGAGCCGCCTGGGGCCCGGGCCGAGCTTGGCTAGTCGCCGGCGGAAACTCTCCTCGATGCGGCCGGCCAACGGGACCGAAACCGGCAATCCAAACCCACCTGCCAGCTGGGGGGGCGTCAAACCTCGCGGGAATTCGAGCAACGCCAGCGGGTTGCCATGCGTCTCGGCCACGAGACGGTCCACGACGCGATCATCGAGGCGGTCAGGGAGGACCGTGGCCAACAATGCCCGGGCATCTTTGTCGCCGAGACCAAAGACCGTCAGCTCCGGGAGCCCTTGGACGGCCTCCGTCAGCGTCCGTGCTCCGAATATGACGGCCACACGTTCGTTTGCGAGGCGACGGGCGGCGAACGCAATGGCCTGCGCGGACGATGTGTCGAGCCACTGTGCGTCATCGACTACGCACAGGAGCGGTCGCCTAGAACCCAATTCCGACAATAGGCTGAGAACGGCCAACCCGACGAGCAGTCGGTCAGGCGCGCCTCCTTCGCGCCTCCCGTCTACCACGGCCAGGGCGTCGCGCTGCGGCCCCGGGAGTTGCTCGACCGCACCTGCCCCGGCGCGAGACAGTTGCAGCAATGCGGCATAGGGGAGTTCCATTTCCGCCTCATTGCCCACGGTACGGAACACCTGGAATTCGCCGGCCGACGAGATGGCGTACTCGAGGAGGGCGGTCTTGCCAATGCCGGGCTCGCCGTGCACGACGAGCGCGCCACCATCGCCCCTGGCTGCCCCGGCGAGGAGCGCATCAAGGGCATCGCACTCGCGTCGCCGGCCGAGCAGCAACTCCGGGACCTCCTGACTTGTGGCGACCCTCATACTAGGCTGACCGGTCGCCGAACTCGACCCTCGCGCTCCCGGAAGAGCGCGCACGACGCGAAATAGGCCTGGTCCCGTTTTATCCTGGTCGCCTGGACAAGATTGACGTGAGCACCGTCCAGCAATGTCCATGCCCGGGCGGCTAAAGCCACAGGAACGTTAGCCATAAAAGGCGCCTAAGATAGGCAGAGAAAAGATCGCAAATCATCGCTCATTTGGTTCTACGCGTCGGGGGAAGATTTGTACTGCTCGTACGTTGATAATGCCGTGTCCGGGATCGAAGGGTGCTCTGGCGCCGTCACACCCGTGAAAGTGGCACTGTGACCGGCCCACCCGACGCCACCTCCACGTTCGACTACGACGCGCGCCCGGTCACACCCCAAGTGGTCCTCGTCGGGCACCGGGCATCGTCCGGCGGCTATGCTCTTCGGGATTTCCTGAGCCGCAACGGCTGTCCCTACCAGTGGGTCGACATCGAAGACCAAGACCGCGTGCGTGCCTTGCTCCAGTTCGACCAGGTCGACCAAGCCCGCCTCCCAATATGTGTCTTGCCCGACGGCACCCAACTGGCCCGAGCCACTGTGGAGGAGGTGGCCCGGGGCCTGGGAATGGTGTCGGGCCCGTCCCTGTCCGAGTACGACCTGGCCATCGTCGGTGCCGGTCCTTCGGGGCTGGCAGCCTCGGTCTACGCCGCTTCGGAAGGCCTGCGGACAGTGGCCGTAGAGGCTGTGGCTCCCGGAGGCCAGGCCGGGACCACGTCGATGATCGAGAACTACCTTGGCTTCCCCCAGGGGATCAGTGGGAGCGAAATGGCCGCTCGGGCGGCCGCCCAGGCGCGTCGGTTCGGAGCGGAGATACTGCTGGCCCGGCCTCTGGTCGGCGTCGACCCTGATGGGCCCGGGTATGTTGCTCGCCTTGCGGACGGAACGGATGTCCGTGCCCGGGCCTTGCTCGTCGCCACCGGGGTGGAGTGGCGCCGGCTCGACGTTCCCGGTGTGGACGACCTACTAGGAGCGGGGGTGTATTACGGCGCCGGGCCCAGTGAGGCGGTGACGTGCCTGGGCTGCCGAGTGGCCGTGGTGGGTGGGGGTAACTCCGCCGGCCAGGCAGTGGTCCGTTTCTCCAAATATGCCTCTCACGTAACGCTGTTGGTCCGAGGGCAAAACTTGGGGGCGTCAATGTCGAGGTACCTGGTGGACCGCGTGACCAGGTTGGAAAATGTCGACATCCGAACTTCTACCCAGGTGGTCGGTTTTGAGGTGGGGACGCACCTGGAGGGCATCATGGTGTCCCCCGGTGATGGCCAGGACCTGGAGCGGTTGCCGTTAGACAACCTCTTTCTCTGCATCGGGGGCGTGCCGCGCACCAACGGCCTCACCGGGATCGGTTTGGCTACCGATCCGGCTGGGTACTTGCGCACCGGCAGCGACCTCAGCTCGACGCCGGCGGACCTCGACAACTGGCGGCTGCCACGCCAGCCCCTACCGCTCGAGACGAACCTGCCTGGCCTCTTCGCCGCCGGCGACGTCCGCAGCGGGTCGATCAAGCGGTGCTCTGCGGCCATCGGCGAGGGTTCGATGGCGGTGGCGCTGGTGCACCGTCGCCTGGCGGAAACCGGCGGGGAGGCCGATGCCTGAACCCGCATCTTTAGCCGTTGTGAGCGATGAGGCCAAATCCGAGTTCGGACAGCTTTCGACTGACGAGCGGATCGAGACGGTCGCGGCGGCGCTGGAACTCAATGGGATAACCGCCGTAGTCGCCGGTTCGGGCGGCGAGGCCAGAGGGATCGTCCGGGCCCTTCTGCCAGATGGGGCCGAGGTGTACAACAACACCTCCCGGACGTTGGAAACCATCGGTGTGGCCGAGGACATCGAACGGTCCGGCCTATATCAACCGCTGCGGTTGCGCCTCTACCAGATGGACCGCGAAATGCAGCGCAACGAGATGCGCCAACTTGCTTCATCGCCCGACTACGTCGTCGGCAGCGCCCACGCCGTAACCGAAGGGGGTTCGCTGTTAATTGCCTCGTTGACCGGCAGCCAGCTCGGTCCGATCGTCTCCGGAGCCGGCCACGTGGTCCTCGTTATTGGCGGTCAAAAGGTCGTCTCGGATATTGACGGCGGGATGCGACGCATCTACCAATATTGTTTCCCGCTCGAAGATGCCAGGGCGCGACAGGCTTACGGCGTGGGCAGCGGGGTAAACAACATCCTGGTCATAAACCAGGTGGTCGCGCCAGGCCGTATCACCGTCGTCCTGGTCAAGGAAGTATTGGGGTTCTGACCCGTTGGTTATCGCGGCGCCCGCTTAGTGCGCCGAACCGGGCGTCGTGGCGGCCTGTCAAGACCCAAAGACTTCGGTGTCGTTGCGGTCTGGCCCACCGTCTCCTTAGGATGACTG
>JASHVH010000486.1 GCA_030039575.1 Acidimicrobiales bacterium
CAGACGCACCGACGCGCCGTCGACCGGCTGCGCCAGGACTCGGCTCGCCGGCAGCGCCAAGAACGGGAGGCACGGCTCACCGCACAGCAGGCGCCGAACGTCGAGGAAGACGTCAGCCATCTGGCCATGGCCGAAACGGTCAGAGGAGCTTTCTTTGCTCTCGAGCCCAGTGAGCGCCAAGCCATCGAGCTCGCCTACTTCGGCGGCCACACCTACCGTGAGGTAGCACGGTTGCTCCAGCAGCCCGAAGGGACCGTGAAAAGCCGGATCCGTTCGGGCCTACGCCGAATGCAACGTGAGCTGGTGGCGTGGGGCGATGAGGGAAGCCAGGAGGAGGTGCGGTGAACCACGACGAAGCCATAGAACTGCTCGGCGCTTACGCTCTTGACGCCGTACCTCCGGAGGAGACCGAAGCCGTGTCGGCCCATGTGGCCGACTGCCCCATTTGCCTGGAGGAGCTTAATCAGTACCGCAAAGTAGCGGCGGGGCTGGCGCCGCCCGCCAGTCCCCCTCCGCCGGAGATCTGGGACCGTATTGCCAGCGAGCTGGGTACCGCTCCCGAACCGCTGCGGCTCGTGCGCTCGACGACCGCGGGCCGTCATGCCAGCTCTACGTGGGCGCTGAGGGCCGCGGCCGCAGTTGCTGCCATTGCGTTGGCGGTCCTCGGGTGGGAGGTCGCGCACCTCAATGGGCGGGTCGGCCAATTGCAGGCCGCCGTTTCCAAATCTGGTATAGCCCAGGCCGCCAGCGCGGCGGCGCTGGAGCCGAACAGCCGGAGGTCGGAGCTGCGTTCGCCATCCGGCTCGCTGACGGCGGATGTCATCGTCACCGAGGCCGGGCAGGGTTACCTCGTCGCCTCGACCCTTCCTGCGCTCCGGGCCAGCCGGACATACCAGCTCTGGGGGCTCTCGGGTCAGGGTGCTGCCCCAGTATCGCTCGGCCTCCTCGGTCAAGTCCCTTCGCCGGCCGCTTTTCGCGTCGACCGTCGCGTTAGAGAACTGGCAATTAGTGCGGAACCGCTGGGCGGGACGGTCGCCCCGACCACTCCCGTCCTGGTGGAGGGCAGCGTCTGAGGCGCTCACCGATCGAGCTCCTCTCAACCGACCTCGTCGTTGAACACCCTGCGGACCTCGATCTTGCCGGTGCGGGCGCTGGGGTGGCGGGAGGCCACCTCCACTGCCTCGTCCAGGCCGGTGCACTCGATGACCTCGAACCCGGCGACCAGGTCCTTCGTCTCGGCGAAGGGACCGTCGGTCACGAGCAGCTCGCCACGCCGGTCGCGTACGGTTTTGGCCTCCGCGCCGAGCACTAGCCGGGCGCCGCTCAGGAGCCGCACCCCTCTGGCCTCGGTCTCGCCCACCCACACCGCGAGTGCGTCGGCACCCGGGCCCGGCACGCGGCAATCGTCCTCCGGCCGTGGTTCCGCCGTCTCGTCGCAACACATCAGCAGCAGGTACTGCACAAGCCCTCCTCTCGGGACCACTCGATAGTGCTGCCTGCAAGGGTCACCCCGCCAGACCGGTCTGCCGGGGTGCAGCGAGTGGCCGGATCTGAAAGGGCCCGGGGAGAACGCCACGCAGTAAGCTTCTCGGCACCTCCCCACTGCAGGTCAATATCCGTTTGTTGCCGGCTCTTCGGAGCGACTAGTCCCAAAAAGGAGGCTATTTATGGCCAAGGAACGGCAACTTGCAATTTTCACCGCGGTTTACGACGACCTCGATGACGCGAAGGCTGATCTCGATGCCATTGAAAACCTTCACAAGGAAGACTTTCTCGGTACGTTTGACGCCGCCGTCATCGACCAAAAGAGCGGGAAGCCCCACGTCGTCAAGCGGTTGGACCGCCCTGTCGTGCGCGTCATCCCGGAGGAGCTCGGGTTCGGGCGGCTCCGGCGCAAGGAGCTCAAGGAGGCGGCGGCCGAACTCGGGGCCGATCAGGTGGGCTTGATCATGATCGGAGAGCCCACCGCGGAGAAAGGCTTTGACTTGGCCATCACCCGGGCGGCAAAGGTCGTGAAGCACACCGTCGACGCCACGACTGAAGAGATCGCCGACGAGATGAAGGAAGCCGCGCAGAGCTGAGCCCATCGTCTCCGCGATCCCGCCCTAGCTGCCCCAGGCACGCCGGCGAATTTGCCGGCGTTTATCACGCCTGTGGTCCGGGGGACGCCGACGGCGTCACCTCGACCACGAGGTGTTTGGTCACCGGCTGCCCGCTTTGGGTGCTGAAATCCGCCATCCCGCACAGTACGTTTAGTTCGGGCATGTAACCGGCGGCGCAGCCGGGTGGGATCTCGTACTGGACGGCGCGGTAGCCGTATACGGTCCGGGTAGAGCCGTCCTTGGAAAAGCTGGTGACGTCTACGAGGTCGAACTCGCCAAGACCCCGGTCCCGCATGTCGCCCGCGTTCATGTAGACCACGGTGCGCAGCCCTTTGAGGCCCCGGTAGCGGTCGTCGTTGGAGTAAATGGTGGTGTTGAACTGGTCATGCGAGCGGATGGTGGCCAGCATGAGGCGGCCGCGGCCCGGGTCGACGTCGTCGGGAAGGGCGGCCGCCGAGAACTCGGCCCGACCGGAGGCGGTCTCGAAGACCCGTTGGCGCGCGGGTTGGCTGAGACGGAAACCGTGCGGGTAGCGCGCTCGTCGGTTGAAGTCATCGAACCCCTCGAGCGCTTGGGACATGGTCTCCCGGATGCGGTCGTAGTCCTCCACGTAGGACTCCCACGGGGTGCGGCTGTCGGGCAGGGTAGCCCGGGCCATCCCGGCGACGATGGCGCACTCGGAGCGGAGGTGAGGCGATACCGGTTCCTTCATGCCGAAGGAAATGTGCACCATGGACATGGCGTCCTCGACTGTGACCCCCTGGTCGCCGCCGGCCTGACGGTCCTTTTCGGTGCGGCCCAGGCAGGGCAGGACCAGGGCTCGCTTGCCATGGACGATGTGGCTCCGGTTGAGCTTGGTGCTCACCTGTACGGTGAGGTCGCAGTTGCGTAGGGCGTCGAAGCTATAGGGCAGGTCGGGCGTGGCGAGGGCAAAGTTGCCACCCATAGCGACAAAAACCTTAACGTCCCCCCGGTGCATCGCCTCGATCGTGGGGACGACGCTTAGGCCGGGCTGGCGCGGGGGGTCGAACCCGCACGCTTCCCCCAGCCGGTCGAGCCACTCCTTTGTAGGGTGGTTGTCGATCCCACACGTGCGGTTGCCCTGCACGTTGCTATGGCCCCGGACCGGGCAGGGCCCGGCGCCTTCACGCCCGATGTTGCCGCGGAGCAACAGGAGGTTGACGATCTCGCGGACAGTGTCTACGCCGTGCTCGTGCTGGGTGACGCCCAGGCACCAGGAGATGACCACCCGTTGGGACCGCAGGTAGGACTCGGCCAGCCGGCGGATTTCGGGCTCGGGGATGCCTGATCCTTGGACCAGGTCCGGCCACGGCGTCGACCGCACTAGCCCTCGGTAGTCCTCGAAACCAAGCGTGTGGTGCTCGATGAACTCCCCGTCGAGCACGGAGGGGTCATTTTCGGCCGCCTCCAGGACCGCTTTGGCCACTCCGCGGAGTAGGGCCATGTCGCCGCCTATCCGTACCTGGGCCTTCACGGTGCCCACCCGGGTCGTGTGGAAGGTGGCCATGTCCACGAACTCGTGGGGGACGATGGTGCGCCTCGAGCCGGCTTCGATGAGCGGGTTGATGTGCACCAGCTGAGCGCCTCGCCTGTCCGCCTCGGCCAGCCAGGTGAGCATCCGTGGTGCGTTGGTGGCGGCGTTGTCCCCCATCACCCAAATGGCGTCCGCCGCCTCCCAGTCGTGCAGGTCCACGGTGCCCTTGCCCGTCCCGAGCGCCGCCGTCAGTGCCCGGCCGCTGGCCTCGTGGCACATGTTCGAGCAGTCGGGCAGGTTGTTGGTACCGAACTCGCGCACCCACAATTGGTAAAGGAAGGTTGCCTCGTTGCTCAGCCGGCCGGAGGTGTAGAAGGAGGCCCGGTGCGGGCTGTCCAGGGACCGGAGGGTGTCGCCTACCAGCGCAAAGGCGTCCTCCCAAGAGACCGGCTCGTACTTGTCGTTCGCCGCGTTGTAGCTCATGGGCTCGGCCAGCCGTCCTATCGCCTCGAGGTCGTGGTCGCTCCATCCGGCCAATTCGCTGACGGTGTGATCGGCAAAGAACGCTCCGTCGGCCTTTGCGGGAGCCATCTCCCACGTGGTGTGCTTCACGCCGTTCTCGCAGAGGTCGAGCTTGAGGCCGCTCGGGTCGTCGGGCCAGGCACAACCGGGGCAGTCGAACCCGCCGTCCTCCTGGTTCATGACGAACAGTGCTCGGAAACCTTCCAGCGGCTCTCCCGCGTGCTCCAGGACGCGGGCCACGCTCCTGGCCGCCCCCCACCCCGCCGCCGGGTGGTCGTACTCGTGGCGGGAGTAGTGGTCGCTCGGTGCCGGGCCGCGGCCCAATGCCGGCTCACCCTCGACGGCCCCAAGCATCAACTGCTCTTTGTACTGCGCCTCGGCGTTGTCCAATTCCGGCATTACCCTTCCTCCCTCCCCAGTGCGCGGCCGTCGTGAAGGAGACTACGGCGCTTCTCGTGGGCCGGGACCTCAAGGACCGGCCGGCGACAGCCTTTCGCGCAAAGAAGTCTTCATTGACGGACCAAAAAAGGCGTTGTTGGAGCGGTCATGATAATACAGCCATCCTGAGGTGACACCAGTAAACTTTTCCACCGCTTCCTGAAGATCGGCCAAGCTGTCGTACCCTGTCAGCCAGTGGACCAAGCCCAATGAACCGGTGAGGGACTGGGCGAACTGGACGGTACTACCGATCAGCGCTTCGGCCTTCTTCGCTATTTCGACCCCCGTGGCAATAGCAATCTCATGGCGCTTAGGCGCACATAGCCCGGTCAGCGTTCTGACGTAACGAGGCGCGCTGGAGGGGATGTCGCCATAAATTATCTGGAGCAATTCTTCGTCAGGGGCTCCTTCGGCGACGTTCCGGCCCTGTTCGGTGGGTTCCCGATAGCCGGGGTTGGCCCATAGTGCATCGACCGCCTCCTCCAGCGCCGACAATTTCGGCCACCACGAAGTGAA
>JASHVH010000487.1 GCA_030039575.1 Acidimicrobiales bacterium
CGGTCCTCGACGCCGCCGGCGAGGTCATCGGCGCCGTAACCGGGATCCAGGGCATCTCCTGGCAGGAACTGGTCGTCACGGGGCAAGCCAACCATGCCGGCACCACGCCGATGGACTACCGCCACGACGCCGGCTACGTGGCCGCCGGCATCGCCACCTTCGTGCGGAGGATGGTCAACGAGATCGGGGCGCCCCAGGTGGGAACGGTGGGGAGGCTCAACTTGCACCCGGACCTGGTCAACGTGGTGGCGGCCAAGGCCACATTGACAGTGGACCTGCGCAACACGGACGAAAAGGTGCTACAGGACGCGGAACGCCAACTAGCCAGCTACGTGGCCGACGTCGCCGCGGTCGAAGGGGTCGCGGTCACCAGCCGGAGGCTGGCTAGGTTCGAGCCCGTGGAGTTCGACCCCCGCATGATCGCCCTCGTCGAGGAGACTGCCGGGCCCTTCGGGTACACCGCCCGCCGCCTCCCGGCCGGGGCCGGCCACGACGCCCAGATGTTGGCCCGGGTGTGCCCGGCAGGCATGATATTCGTCCCCAGCGTAGGCGGCATCAGCCATAACCCGGGCGAGTACACCAGGCCGGAGCACCTGGCCGCAGGGGCCGACATCCTCTTGCAGATGCTCGTTCGGCTGGCCGAGGAGGACGACATCCCCACCTCGTCGGGAAATGGCCCAGCCGGAGCGGCCTCGTGACCAGAGAACTGACCGTGGCCGCGGGCCAGCTCGGCCCGGTCGCCCGCGATGAAAGCCGTGCCTCCGTAGTCGAACGCCTCATCTCCTTGCTCCACACGGCTCACCACCGGCGAGCCGAACTGGTGGTGTTCCCGGAGCTGGCGCTGACGACCTTCTTCCCCCGTTACTGGGAGGAGGGCCCCGAGGTTATCGACGCCTGGTTCGAAACCGAGATGCCCGGCCCGGCGACCAAACCCCTTTTCGACGAAGCGGCCCACCTCGGGGTCGGCTTCTGCCTCGGCTACGCCGAGCTGACCCCTGATGGCCACCACTACAACAGCCAGATCCTCGTCGAGCGCGACGGCCGGGAGGTGGCGCGCTTCCGCAAAATCCACATCCCGGGCCACGAGGACCACGAACCATGGCGGCGCTTCCAGCACCTGGAACGGCGGTACTTCGAGCCCGGCCCCGACCCGTTCGGCGTGTGGCCGGCGTTTGGTACCCGCGTAGGCATGATGATCTGCAACGACCGGCGCTGGCCCGAGACCTACCGGGTCATGGGCCTCCAAGGCGTCGAACTGATCTGCTGCGGCTACAACACCCCGGTCCACTACGCACCGGACCCGTCGCAGGACATCCTGGCCCCGTTCCACAACCAGCTGGTGATGCAGGCCGGCGCCTATCAAAACGGCACATGGGTGGTGGCGGCGGCCAAGGGTGGGGTCGAAGACGGGGTGGACTCCATCGCCCAGAGTTGCGTCATCGCCCCGTCCGGTCAGGTGGTGGCCCAGGCGTTCACGGCCGGCGACGAGGTCGTCGTGGCCACGTGCGACCTCGACTGGTGCCAGCGCTACACGACCACCATCTTCGACTTCGACAGGTACCGGCGGCCCGAGATCTACACCCGGATCACGGCCCAGCGAGGGGTGGACCGGGCCGGGGACGAGCAGGCCCGCCGGTGACCGCCCCGACCCTGACCACCCCCGGCACCCCGGCAGAGGGGAGCGACCGGGTGGCGTTCACGCTCAACGGGCGAGGGGTGACGGTCCGGGCGGACCACCCGCACCTGCTGGCGGCCCTCCGCGAGGAACTCGACGTCACCTCCCCCAAGGACGGGTGCTCACCGACGGGACAGTGCGGCTGCTGCACGGTGATGCTCGATGACAAGGCCCAGGTGGCGTGCCAGATCCCGCTGGCGAAGGCGCAAGGCCGCTCGGTCACCACGCTCGAGGGCATCGACGAAGCCGAGCGCCAACGTTACGCCCGGGCCTTTGCCGCCTGTGGTGGGCTCCAGTGCGGCTTCTGCATCCCCGGCATCGTCATGCGGGCCAAGGCCCAGGTCGACAAAAAGGGGAGCGGCTTGACCCGGGAGGACATGGCCCGCCATCTTGGCGCCCACCTCTGCCGGTGCACAGGGTACGTGAAGATCCTCGACGCCATCGAGCTGGTGGCCGGCGGCGAAGAGGCCGAGCCGGCCCGGCCGGGCGGCGTGGGTAGCCGGGGGGCCAGGTACCAGGCAGAGGAATTGGCCCTCGGCGACCGGGGCTACATCGACGACCTCCGGCCGCCGGGCATGTTGCACGCCGCCCTCCGCCTCACCGACTACGCCCGGGCCGACATCACCCGCATCGACACCAGCCAGGCACTGGCGGCCCCGGGCGTGGTGGCCGTCTTCACGGCGGCCGACATCCCGGGAGACCTGAGGGTCGGGATCATCAACAAGGACTGGCCCATCATGGTCCCCGAGGGGGGCCGTACCTCTTATACCGGTGACGTCCTGGCCGTAGTGGTGGCCGAGACGCGCCAGGCGGCCCGGGCCGCCACCGGGCTGGTCGACGTGACCTACGAACCGCTCGAGCCGCTGACCGACCCGCTCCTGGCCATGGTTTCAGCCGAACCCGCCGTATGGGGCACTGACGACAACGTCCTGTCGCGTTCGGCCTACGCCCGGGGTGACGTGGGCACCGCCCTTGCCACCAGCGCCTACGTGGTCGAGGAAGTCTTTGAGACCCAGAGAGTCGAGCACGCTTTTCTCGAGCCCGAGTCAACCCTGGCCGTGCCCCGGCCGGACGGCGGCTTGCACGTGTACTCGGGCGGCCAGGGCGTCTGGGACGACCGTGACCAGGTCGCGGCGGTGCTGGGGGTGGCGCGTGACCGGGTGAGCGTCGAGCTGGTCTCCAACGGTGGGGCCTTCGGTGGCAAGGAGGACATGTCCAACCAGGCTCAGACCGCCTTGGCGGCCTGGCTGCTCGGCCGGCCCGTGAAGTGCACGCTGTCGCGGGAAGAAAGCTTCCTGATGCACCCCAAGCGGCACCCGATAAGGATGGAGTACCGGGCCGGGTGCGACGAACAGGGCCGGCTGACGGCCGTCCGGGCCCGGATGGTGGGCGACTCCGGGGCCTACGCCAGCGTCGGCATGAAGGTGCTCGAACGGGCGGCCGGCCATGCCACCGGGCCGTACCGAGTGCCCGCCGTCGACGTCGAGTCCGTGGCGGTCCGGACGAACAACCCTATCTGCGGCGCCTTTCGCGGGTTCGGGGCCAACCAGGCCCAGTTCGCCATGGAGGGGGTGATGGACCGGCTGGCCGAGATGGTGGGGATCACCGGCTGGGAGATCCGCAAGCGCAACGTCGTCCACCCGGGCGACGTCTGGGGCCCGGGCCAGGTGATGGACGACGGCTGCGCAGGGGCGGAGCGCTGCCTGGACGAGCTCGCACCGCAATACGAACAGGCCCGACGAGAAGGCAAAGCCGTGGGCCTCGGCCTCGGCCTCAAGAACTCCGGCCTCGGCAACGGGTTCAAGGAGGTGACCAAGGCCGTCGTGCGTTTCCGGGG
>JASHVH010000488.1 GCA_030039575.1 Acidimicrobiales bacterium
GACAGCAGCCAGGCTCATCACCACTTACGGCAGCCTCGACAACATTTACGCCCACCTCGACGAGCTGACGCCACGGCTGCGAGAGTCCCTGATCTCGTCGGAGAGCTCGGTGCGAAGCAACGCCAAAGCGACCCCGCTGGTACGCGACCTGCCGGTCTCGTTCGACCTGGACGAGGCCGCAGTGGGCGGGTGGGACGTGGCGGAGCTGCGCCGGTTGTTCGAGTTCCTCGAGTTCCGGACCCTCTGGGAGCGCCTGGCTGAGGCCACGGGGGCCGGGAAAATGGACCTGGCGTCGGCTGGCCCTCCACCAGGCCGCCCCCTGACCGTCGCGCTTGAACGGTTGGACAACGCCGAGAGCGCCCTCCACCGCCTTCACGAATGGGCACACGAAGGGGCGTCCCTGGCGGTCGCCGCCTCGTGGGAGGGGCGGGAGGGCCGTTCGTCCCTGACGGGGCTGGCTTTTGCGGAGGTCTCCCACTCAGGCGCCGAAAACCCTGAGGCAGCGGGAGCGGCGGGAGCGGACAAGGGCACGGGGGCGGACGACGCGGTAACAGCCTGGTGGGTCGGCCAGGAACTCCTGTCCCATGTGGACGTAAAGCGAGCGCTCGAGGGCCTCCTCGGCCCCGAGGGAGCCCAGGTGTCGGCTCACGATGCCAAAGCCGTCATGAGAGGGCTGGCCGCCGTCGGGGTTGATTTCTACAACCTCCAGCTGGACACCTCGATCGCGGCCTACCTGGTCGACCCGGCGGGCGACCAGTACTTGCTCGAGGATCTGGCCGCCCGCTACGCCGGGATCGGCCTGGCCCCGGCGGGCACGACGCCGGCCGGGCAGCTCGACCTGTCGGGCCCGGGCGACCCGGCGCTGCTGGCCGCCGAACGTGCCGGCGCCGTCGCCCGCCTCGTCGGGCCGCTGTCGGCGGCACTGTCTGCGAGGGGCATGTCGCGCCTGTACGACGAGGTCGAGCGGCCCCTGGTGAGGGTCCTGGCCCGGATGGAACTCGTCGGCGTTCGGGTCGACACTGCCGAGCTCTCGCGCCTGGCCCGCGTACTGGCAGAGGAAGCGCACTCGCTCGAGCGGCAAGTGCACGAGCTGGCCGGCGGCCCGTTCCTGGTCAACTCGGTCCAGCAACTGCGCGAGGTCCTGTACGGCAAGTTGGGCCTCACGCCGGGGAAGAAGACCAAGACCGGCTTTTCGACGGACAACCAGACGCTGGAAAAGCTGCGTGACGAGCACCCCATAATCCCGGCCATCCTGCGGTACAGGGAGGTGGAAAAGCTGCGTTCCACCTATACCGACGCCCTCCTGGCTGAAGTGGGCCCGGACGGTCGGATCCATGCGACCTTCAACCAGACAGTGGCGCGCACGGGCCGGCTTTCCTCCGACGCGCCCAACTTGCACAACATCCCCATCAGGTCAGAGGAGGGCCGCCAGCTGCGGCGGGTTTTTGTGCCGGCCGAGGGCTTTCGGCTGCTCGTCGCCGACTACAACCAGATCGAGTTGCGGGTTATCGCCCACCTGGCCCAGGACCCCGGCTTGATCGAAGCCTTCAGCACGGGGGCGGACATCCACCGGATGACGGCGGCCCGCATCTTCGGGGTCGACCCCCATGACGTGACCATCGGGATGCGTTCGAAGGCCAAGATGGTCTCCTACGGCCTGGCCTACGGGATGGAAGCGTACGGGCTGGCGCAGCGCCTGGGCATCGAGGTGGACGAGGCAGCCGAGATCCTGACGGCCTATTTCGACAGCTTCCCCCGGGTCCGGGCCTACATGGACGAGGTCGTGGCCGATGCTCGCGACAAGGGGTACACCGAGACCCTGTTCGGGCGGCGCCGGCTCATACCCGAGCTTGCGTCGCAGCGCTACCAGGTGCGGATGGCGGGGGAACGCCAAGCCATGAACGCAGGTATCCAGGGGCTGGCCGCCGACATCTTCAAGGCAGCGCTGGTGCGCCTGGACGCCCGCCTGGGCGAACAGAGCCTTCGTAGCAGGCTCATCCTGCAGGTTCACGACGAGGTCCTCCTCGAGGTACCTCCGGACGAGGAGGAAGTGGCGACAAAGGTGACGCTGGAAGCAATGCAAGGGGCGGCACTGTTGTCGGTCCCGCTCGAAGTGAACGTCTCCTGGGGCGAGAGCTGGGCGGACGCCAAGGGCTGACGACGCCACCGGGGCACGGCTACGGCCCAGCTGAAGAGGCCGACGAGGCCAACGAGGCCAACGAGGCCAAGACAGACAAGGCCGGGACCGAAGAGGCCGGCCCAGGGCCGCAGAGGCTGGCCGAGGGCGGCAGGTGCCAACGCCCCGGGACACAGGGCCAGAAATGGACAAATGAAGGTGAAGAAGGCTGCTCAACTTGGTAACGGCCTGATGCCGATAGAACACCTGTGACTACTGGCACAGGCCCGCGGGCGGACATGGACGCCTTGTACCACCGTGCGGACACTGCCGCGTCCGAAGAAGAACGAGCCCAATGCCTGCGCGACATCGAGGTCGCCCTGACCGCGGTCGACGAGCCCTGGCAACGGGCGCGCTTGTTGATGTGCCGGACCAGGGTGCGCTCGAGCCGGTGGCAAACCCGGCAGGTGCTCCAAGACTCGCTGGCCGCCATGTCGCTGTTCGAGGAGGCCGGCGACACGGACGGTGCTCTGGAGGCTGCCAGCCTGGGGGCGGCGTTCGCGTCCCGATTGGGCGAGATGTCGCTGGCAGCGGAACTGGCAACCAGTTGCATCCTTTCCATGGGCTTTATAGAGCAGGACAACGTCCTGGCCGAAGTGGCGAACCGGCTCGGGATCTTTTGTTACTCGTTCCTTGACTACGACCGCGCCATCGAACAGTTCGAGGTTTCCCTGGCTTCCGCCGAGCGCTGCGGCGATGCCTGGATGATCTGCCGTCAGCTGCACAACATCGCCGAAGCCCACCTGCTGGCCGTCCGGCAGGACAGGGCATCCGGGCAGGGAGACGGCCGTTACGACCGCTTCGGTGCCGACCGGCTCCAAGAAGCCGAGCAGGTGGTAAAGCGGCTGGACGACGAGGCGACCGACGAGATCAAGGCCCAGCTCGGCGTGCAAAGGCTCGAGGCCGAGCTGCTGGTCGAGTTGGGCCTCCCGGCCGCCGCGCTCGACGTGCTGAAGGGGGCCGCCGGCGGTTCGGACGCCATCGTGTGGGCGGCCGGACGGGCGGACGCAAAGCTGACCGAAGCACGCGCCCTTCGAGCACTGGGCCGGTCGGCGGAGGCGGTGGCCGCCGCCAGTAGCGCCGCCGAACTGGCTGAGCGCAGCGACGACCTTCACGACACGATGCTCATCCTCGATGAGCTGGTCGCCGCTGAGGCCGACGCCGGCGACCTCGACCGGGCGCTGGCGGACGCCCTGGAGCTGAAGCGGCGGATGTGGGCCATCCACCGGAGGCAGACCGGCCAGGTGGTCGAGCAAGTCTGGGCGCGCGCGGCTCTCGAGCAGGAGCGCCGGTCGCTGGAAGCCCAGACTGCGGCCGCCATCCGGTCCGCTGAAGAGGACGCACTCACGCGGATAGGCAACCGCCGTCTAATCGAGCGGGTCCTGGGCGACGTAGCCGAGAACACGGAGCCGCTGGCGCTCCTCATGGCCGACATCGACCACTTCAAGCGCATCAACGACACCTTTGGGCACGAAGTGGGCGACCATGTGCTGCGTGCCCTCGGTCGTATCCTGGCGGCCGACGCCCGGGCCGGTCAGGTCGTGGTCCGCTACGGAGGGGAGGAGTTCGTCTTCGCCCTCCCTTCGGTCGAACTGGGGGCGGCCAGGGACTTTGCCGAACGCATCCGCCTGAAGGTCAAGTCCTATCCCTGGCGCAGCCTCGACCCGCGCCTGGTAGTGACGGTCAGCATCGGCGTTGCCTGCGGGCCCGCCGGCAGCTGGCGTTCGGTCCTGGCCGCCGCCGACCGGGCCCTCTACCTTGCCAAGCGCCGGGGCCGGAACCGGGTCGAGGTCGCCCAGCGGGTCGGGAAGCGGACGGCGTAGCAGAGAGGCCTCCGTCACCTCTTCGGCGGGCCGCCCAAAAGAACGTGCCCACCTCAGAGCCGACGGCGCCTCTCCGTCGGGTCTCAGACGCCCGTTGATTACCGGTTGGCCATTCACTGCCCACCTCAACGATCAGACTGCAGCCGACTTTTCACCCGGCCGGTCGCATAGTTCGCTGATCGGAGCCTACGGGCCGAACTGGGAACGAAAAGTGGGCTCTCGGCCACCTTTTCATTCCCAGATACCAAACACGGACTTGTCGGCCCATGGAATGTCTCCGACGAACCTGATCTGACTGGGCTCGATGTAGGGCCTCTAACCTGCCACGCAGACTCGCCCCACCAGCCCCGACAGGTCAATTAATCGTGGGCTTATAGGGATGGACGAGCGCCTGAGAGACGGGACCGTTCTTTTAGGCGGGCCGGCCCTCAGGCGTCGGCTCCTCCCCGAGGACGCAAGAAAGCTGGCCGGGCCTGATGTTGGGCTTAGAGAGCGCCGGCGACGTAGGCGACGTGGCCGGTGGCGATGTCGTGGTTGGGCGGTAAGTTTTTCCAGACGTAGGTGAAAAAGGCGTCGTGGCTATTGACTGGGACCTGCCCGAGGAGCCCTTCCAACCAGGCGACGAGCTGAGCCTGGTCGTTGGGGGTCATCGCCGGCAAACCCGAGTAGGGGTACTCCGGGGCCACAATTATCTCTTTTATGTGCAATTTCTTGATGTCGGCGGCGGCCTCGGCCCTGACCGCCGCCGTCAGCGGCGGCAAAGGCTGCCCGGGTTGGCCGACCTTCACAATCAGCGGCTGGTGGCCCACATCACCCTTGTTTGTGCCGGTCATGCCCGTAGCCGTGGGCATGGCGTAACAGAACTTCGACTCGGCTTGCCAGCGCAGTGACATTTCGTCCATGGCCGGCAAGACGAGCGCCACAGGCCGGGGCGACACTTGCGGCCCGGACGTCGGGCGGGGGCAGGCCAAGCCGGTCGAAAATGCCGTGTACATCGGGCTGGCGCCGGCGGGGTAGTTGGTAATCGGCACAAGAGCTAAGAGGCCGACCCCCGCCAGTGCCCAACCACCGGCTCTGGCCGGTAACTTGAACCGCCTGAGCTCGTCCAACCCGATGGCCACCAGCCAGCCCGTGGCGAGGAACGTCATCGATGCGAACCGGTCGGGCAGCAGGTTTTTGAGCAAAGGCAAGTCCTGGAGCCATGCGTCCGGCAGTTCGAGGGTAGTGGTATGGCCCAGCACGTGCAGTGACGGGCCTAACGACAGGAGCGCCATACCTGCCGCGACCGAGAAAGCGACCCAAGTGACGCGTCGACGCCGGGCGATGACAAGAGTAAGGAGCACGAAGAGAAGCAGCGGGATGCCGATGTACGCGTCCTGCTCCGAGCCGTTGTGGGGCCTGAACTGATTACTCAGGTTGAGCGCGAAGGCTGGGGCAAACTTGTCGATGTTGGTGGGTACGACGAAATTGAGCAGGTCGTTTACGTACACGTTTTTGACGTGGGCGTCCTGGACCCTGTCGGGCCCGAGGAACTGATAGGCAAGGAACGGAAAGGACAATATGAGGAACGAGCCGCCGGCAACCACGAGGCCCTTCGCCGCGTACCGTACGTGCGGGAAGATGGCCCGGTCGTTGATGGCGAGCAACACGAACAGAGCGATCACCGCCGCCACGGCCATCACGGTCAGCACTTCCTCCCCTGTGAGCAATTGCGCCCACGCCAGGCCGCCGAGCATCAGGCCGTCGACCCACGGTTTGCTGGCCTGCACCACAAGTAGCCGGTCGAGGACGATCAGCACGAGCGGCGCGATCATGACAAATGTCTGAGCCAGGTGACCGACTGATTGCGCCACCATGTAAGACGAGAAACCGAAGACAAACGCTCCCGCCAACGACGGCAACGGCGCGGTCCAGCGTCGGAAGGCCATGTACGCGAAGGTGGTGCACAGCGCGGGGGCGGCCGTGGCCAGGACGTTGTACGAGAAGGCCGCTCCGAAGATCACCGTGATGGGCGACATTAGGAAGCTCGGCAAAATTAACGATGTGTTCCACATCAAGTTGACGCCGTGGGGGAAGTTCGCGATCGTGGTCCCGAGCGGGTTCAGCCCGTGCCCGATGGCATAGGGGATCCAGCCGAGGAACCAGGTGTACTCGTCGGCGTCGCCCCAGACCCCTACCTGCGTACTAAATGGGTGCCGCCAGGCGTTGTGGAAGACAAGGGCGGCCAGAAAGGTTGAGAGAGCCAGTACCACCAGCACTTCCTGCCAGCTCGCCCTGCCCCGCCGGACGGCGGGAACGGCCGACGCCTGAGCGGCGATGCCTGTTGGTGCGTCGGCCGACGCGTCCCGGCCGGCTTGTCCCGTGACCGGAGGCGCCGTGACGCTATAAACACTCGATTGCGACCGCGGCATTTCGAGCGCGTGCGCTGGCGTTGGCGATTCAGGGGGCAAGATCTGGCTCGCTAACCGTTGGCATGCGGGGGACTCGGGTCGTTTTCTACAGGGCACTACGCCAGTTCCCCCTCGGTGTGGTCCCGCAGCTCCCGCCGGGGCTGGCCCACATAGGCCGAAAGTGGCCGTATGAGAGCGTTGTTGGCTCGCTGCTCAATGATGTGAGCCGTCCAACCCGTGATGCGGCTCATGACAAAAATAGGTGTAAACGTGGGGATGTCGAAGCCCATCAGGTAGTAGGCCGGGCCGGTGGCGTAATCGAGGTTCGGGTAAAGGCCTTTACTTTCTCGCATCGCCCGTTCGAGCGCGTCGTAGACAGCCATCAATTGGCGCCCCTTCTCGCTCGTGCCGGCCAGCCGCTCGAGGGAAGCGCGCATTGTGGGTACCCGGCTGTCCCCGTGCTTGTAGACGCGGTGGCCGAACCCCATCACTTTCTGGCCCGAGGCCAGCGTGGTCGTCAGCCACTCGTCGACCCGCTCAGGCCGGCTCACCTCGGTGAAGATCCCCATCACGGCCTCGTTGGCCCCGCCGTGCAAAGGCCCTTTCAGGGCTCCGATGGCCCCGGTGACCGCCGAGTAAAGATCGGACAAGGTCGAGGTGATGACCCGCGCCGTGAACGTCGAGGCGTTGAACCCGTGCTCGGCGTACAGCACCATGGAGACCTCAAAACTCCGGACGACCTCTTTGTCGGGCACCTGCCCCGAGCACATGTAAAAGAAGTTCTCAGAAAAAGAAAGGGTCGGGTCGGGGGCGATAGGGGGCTGGCCGTTCCTGCGGCGCTGTTCGGCGGCAACGATGGTCGGTAGCTTGGCCCATAGGTCTAACGATTTTTCTAGTTCTGCCTCGGGCGACGGGTCGTCCTCCGTGGGGTCCTGCGCCCCCAGGTAGCTAACCGCCGTCCGCAGCACGTCCATCGGGTGACAAGTCAGCGGTAGCCCGGAGAGGGCGTGCGACAGTTCGGTTGGCACCTGGCGCCGGGAACGCTCAGCTGCTTCGAGGTCCTCGAGCTGCGCCGAGGTAGGCAGCTCACCGTGCCAGATGAGGTAGGCGACCTCTTCGAAGGAGCAGGACGCCGCCAGCTCGGGGACGGGGTACCCCCGGTAGAGGAGAGAACCGGTCTCCTCGTCCACTACGGAGACCGCCGAGGTGTCCGCCGTTACGCCCGCCAAACCTCTTTTGACCTCAGTCGGTCCGCTCACACTTCTCCCAGCTCTGCGTCGAATGTCGTGTAATCGTCGTACCCAAGCAGTTCGTACAGTCGGGCCCGAGACTGCATTTGCTCCACTAACCCTTTTTGTGTACCCACGGACGCGAGCTCACCAAGCCCACGCTCAGCGGCCCCCATGGCCAGGCGTAACAGCGTAACCGGGTAGATGGCGATGTTCACGCCAACCGAGGCCAGCGTGGCTGCATCGAGCAGCTCAGTCTTGCCGAACTCGGTCATATTGGCAAGAACAGGGGCCTCGATGGCCTTTTTGAACCGCTCGAACTCCTCGGCGTCCTCGAGAGCCTCGGGGAAGATCATGTCGGCCCCGGCATCGAGGTAGGACTTCGCCCGCTCAATGGCGGCCCCGAGGCCCTCGATGGTGCGCGCCTCCGTCCGGGCGCAAATGACGAAGCGCGTGTCGCG
>JASHVH010000489.1 GCA_030039575.1 Acidimicrobiales bacterium
AAGCCCCATTCCGCACTGTGGGTCTCGCGGGCGATCAAGCTCCGTAGCGCCGACGGGGCAATGCCCGTGGCCTTCGAGACCATCGGGATCTGGACGATGGCGTCTTGGGGCGTGATGTCGGGATCGAGCCCGCTGCCCGAAGTGGTCACCAGGTCCGCCGTCGGGTCGACTCCCAGCTTGTGCCAGTATTGCACGAGTTCCTTGGTGTTGCTGACAAGGATGCTCGATCGTGGCCCCAGGTTGGTAGCGGCGGACTCCCCGGAGACGCCGTTGGCGACCAGAGGGTTGTCACCACCTGAGATGTCCTTCTTCGGGTTGGCGGCGTACGGCCCGGTGTCATCGGGGCGACCGTGGAACACGCAGCTGCCGACGGGGTGGCCCGGGCACGGGGCATCGGCCCAGTTCTGCCCGATGAGGGTTGACCCGTAGGCGGTGAAAGAGCCGTCCGCCGTGTGTTTGAAGAAGAGCTGCGAGATCCCTGTACCAAGGTAGGCGTAGGCGAACGTGAGAACGGTGGCGACCACGGTGAAGATGAACGCACGGCGGAGGTTTAGCAACATTGTCGGCCTCTCAGTACCAGTGGATAGCGGTGAGGATCAGGTCAATGAGTTTTATGAATATGAACGGCGTTATGATCCCGCCAACCCCGTAGATCCATACATTGCGGCGCAGGATCGACGCCGCACTGGCGGGCCGGAACTTCACCCCTCGAAGGGCCAGCGGGATGAGGGCGACGATGACTAACGCGTTGAATATAACGGCCGAAAGAACCGCTGAAGTCGGGCTATGGAGCGCCATGATGTTGAGCGCGTTGAGTTGCGGGTACGTCACCGTGAACAGCGCCGGGATGATGGCGAAGTATTTCGCCACGTCGTTGGCGATCGAAAAAGTAGTGAGCGATCCACGGGTGATAAGCAATTGCTTGCCTATCTCCACGACGTCGATGAGCTTGGTCGGGTTGGAGTCGAGGTCGACCATGTTGCCGGCCTCTTTCGCCGCGGTTGTCCCGGTGTTCATGGCCACCCCGACGTCGGCCTGAGCCAGTGCCGGCGCATCGTTGGTGCCGTCGCCGGTCATGGCGACGAGCTTGCCGCCCTCCTGCTCGGTCTTGATCAGGTCCATCTTCGCTTCAGGGGTGGCCTCGGCCAGGAAGTCGTCCACACCTGCTTCTTGAGCGATGGCGGCGGCGGTAAGCGGGTTGTCGCCCGTGATCATCACGGTACGGATCCCCATCTGGCGCATTTCGTCGAACTTCTCGCGGATGCCCTGTTTCACCACGTCCTTTAGCTCGATGACGCCGATGATGTCCTTCCCGTCTGCGACCACTAAAGGCGTGCCGCCCGAGCGCGAGATGTTTTCGACAATCGGGTCGAGCTCACTGGGGACCGTCCCACCCTGTTGCATCACCCACTGCTTCACCGACTCAGCGGCGCCTTTGCGGATCTGCCGGCCATCGAGGTCGAGGCCTGACATCCGGGTCGTGGCCGAGAACGGGACGAACGTGGGGCTCGGCCCGAGGTCGCGTTCGCGGATCCCGAAACGGTCCTTTGCCAGTACCACGATGGAGCGGCCCTCGGGCGTCTCGTCGGCCAGCGAGGCCAGTTGGGCTGTCCCCGCCAGCTCCTGTTCAGTGTGACCACCGACGGGGAGGAAAGCGGAGGCCTGCCGGTTGCCCAGGGTGATGGTGCCGGTCTTGTCGAGCAGCAGGGTCTGGACGTCGCCGGCAGCCTCCACGGCCCGCCCGCTCATAGCCAGCACGTTACGCTGCACCAACCGGTCCATCCCGGCGATGCCTATCGCTGACAGCAGTGCCCCGATCGTGGTGGGGATCAAGCACACGAGCAGCGATACCAGGATGACGACGGACACAGGCGCCCCGGCAAATTTGCCAAAGGGTTGCAGGACGACGACAACGGGCAGGAAGACGATGGTGAGCACCGCAAGGAGGATCGTCAGGGCGATCTCGTTGGGCGTCTTCTGCCGGTTGGCCCCCTCAACGAGGTTGATCATGCGGTCAAGGAAGGTCTGGCCCCGCTCCGCGGTGATGCGCACGACGATGCGGTCCGAGAGGACCTTCGTGCCTCCGGTGACGGCCGAGCGGTCACCGCCCGATTCACGGATGACCGGCGCCGACTCCCCGGTGATGGCGGATTCGTCGACCGATGCAATGCCTTCGGTGATCTCGCCGTCCGAGGGGATGACATCCCCGGCCTCGGCCACCACGAGGTCGCCCTTGCTGAGTTCAGAGGCGGGAACGCGCTCCTCGGTCCCATCGGGGCGAAGCCGCCGGGCCTCGGTCTCGGAACGCATACGCCGCAGTGTGTCGGCCTGTGCCTTGCCGCGGCCCTCGGCCATCGCTTCGGCAAAATTGGCGAATATAACGGTGAGGAAAAGCCAGGCGGTGATGCTCCAGTCGAAAAGGGACGGGTGGGCGACGGACTCGGCGAAGGTAACGACCGTGCCCACAAGCACGACGAACATAACCGGGTTTCTTATCTGTACCCGGGGGTCCAATTTCTTGAACGAGTCGACCAGGGCCTGGCGCAGGATCTCGCCGTCGAACAACCCCCTGGACTGGGCCACGCCGTGGGCGACCGTCGCCGCAGTAGCGACGGCCGGAGCGCCCGGCGCAGCAGTTTGCCCGTCTTTG
>JASHVH010000005.1 GCA_030039575.1 Acidimicrobiales bacterium
GGCATCGACCCGAGGACCTTCAGCCTGGTGGCCTTCGGCGGCGCCGGCCCCATGCACGCCGTCGACCTCGCCAACCAACTGGACATTTCCGAGGTCATCGTGCCCGTGCTCCCTGGCACGTTTTCGGCCTGGGGCATGCTGCACACTGATTTCCGGCGGGACGTACGCCGCACCCTCTACCGGGACCTGTCCCAGGTTGACGGCGGCGACCTGGACGCAGAGTACCGGCGGCTGGAACAGGAAGGGGCCGATTTCCTGAGCGCAGAGGGCTTGCCGGCCGAGGCCGTGTCCTTTGAGCGGACCGCGGACCTGCGCTACGCCGGTCAGGAGTACTCCCTCACCGTCCCTGTCGGGCTGGCACCAGAGGGCGCGGCCGGGCCCATTGACGTCCCCGTCGTGAGACAGCTCTTTGACCGGCTGTACATGGAGCGTTACGGGCACTCGAACCCCGCCGCGCCGGCGGAGCTCGTGAAGATCGGGGTCGTCGCCACCGGGCAGGTCCCACGGCCGGCGGCAGCTGCGCCTGTGACGCAAGCCCGTACCGGCTGGGACCACCGCAAGGTGCTTTTCGCCGGCGAGAGCCACGATTGTTCGATCGTGCCGCGTGAGCAACTTGCTCCCGGCGACCAGGTGGAAGGAGGAGCGATCATCGAAGAAGCCACCTCCACTACGGTCGTGCCGCCAGGGTGGGCCGTTTCCGTGCTCGAGGGAGGCCACCTGGTGATCCGCCGGCCAGCGGTAATGGGGCAAGAGCGGTGACCACTGCACGCGGGACCACCACCAGCCCGGACGTCCTGGCCGACCCTGTGACCACCGAAGTGATCCGCAACTTCATGTCCTCCTGCGCCGAAGACATGAACGCCGCATTGTTCCGCTCCGCTTACACGCCTGTCATCTATGAGGGCCGCGACTGCGCGGTGGCCCTGCTCGACGCCGACGGCGAACCGCTCGGGATGTCGACCGGTGTGCCCATATTCCTCGGCAACCTCGAGGTCTGCGTGAAGCTCACGATGGAGCGCTACGGGCGCGAATGGTTCGGCCCGGGCGACGTGGTGGCCATGAACGACCCGTACCTCCAGGGGACCCATTTACACGATGTCACCATTTTCGGCCCGATCTTTTACCGCGACCGGCTCGTAGGGTTCGCCGCCACGCGCGCCCACTGGCAGGACGTCGGCGGCCGGGACCCGGGCACGACGATGGGCTCGATCGAGGTCTTTCAAGAAGGGTTCCGGATGGGGCCGACGAGGGTGGTGAAAGGCTACGAACCGCTGCCCGACTGGATGGACTTCCTCCGGCGGGCAAGCCGTTTTGGCTATGAGCTCATGGGCGATTTCAACGCCCAGGTGGCGGCCATCCGGACCGGGGAGGCCCGGCTCCTACGCATGCTCGACCGGGTTGGCCTCGAAGTCTTCGAGGCGGCCAAGGCCAACATCTTCCGCCAGGCTGAGGAACTGGACCGGGCGGCGGTCCGGGAGCTTCCCGACGGGCGTTACCACGCCGAAGGCTTCCTGGACGACGACGGCCAGGGGAGCGGCCCCGTACCCGTCGCCGTCACGGTGACCATCGACGGCGACCGTATGGTCGTCGACCTGGAGGGGAGCTCGCCGGCGGTGCGGGGCCCTGTCAATTGCGGCTTCTCCCAGACCGTTTCGGCCGTCCGTCTGGGCTACAGGGCGCTGATAAACACGCACCTTCCCGTTACGGGCGGGACTTTCGCCTCGCTGGAGGTGAGGGTGCCCGACGATTGCGTGTTCAACGCCAAGGAACCAGCCGCCTGCGAGTGGTACTTCACCGGGCTCGGGCTCCTGTGCGACCTGATGGTGACCGCGCTGGCTCCGGCGGTCGGCGACCAGGTCGTCGCCGCCCACTACGGCGACTCGATGGTGATCAACATCAACGGCATCGACCCGGCCCGCAGACGGCCGCTCTGGGTCGTGATCGAGCCGACGGCGGGTGGGTGGGGTGCCCACCCGGGGTGCGACGGCGAGAGCGGGTTGATCAACCTGACGAACGGCTCGTTCAAGAACCTCCCGGTGGAGGTGTACGAGAGCAAGTTCCCGGTCCGAATAGAGCAGTTCTCCATTCGCACCGACAGCGGCGGCGCCGGGCGCCAGCGCGGCGGCTGCGGCGTCGTCCGCGCCTACCGGCTGCTGCAAGACGCCAATGTCTCGGTGTGGTTCGAACGGTCTGTGACGACGGCCTGGGGCCTGGCCGGCGGTGGTGCCGCCAGAGGGCCCGTCGTTGTGGCCGAGGGGCCGGCCGGCACCTGGTCGGCTCTCAAGGCCAACAGCGTGGAGTTCCCGGCCGGGACCCTGGTGACGACCGAGACGGGCGGCGGCGGTGGGTACGGTCCCGCCCGGGAACGCCCAACGGCCGAGGTCCGGCGCGACGTGGTCCAGGGGTACGTGAGCGTCGATGCCGCGCGCCAGGACTACGGCGTGGTGCTCGACCCGGTCTCTTTGGAGGTGGACGAGGTGGCCACGATGGAAGAGCGGGGCGGGAGAGGGCCTACGGTGGCGGAGGAGGACTAACAGCCGGCTTCAGACGTTTGTCCATTTCCTCAGGTCCCCACTCTGCCATTCGTCTCTGGCGGCGACGGGTGACGAGCCTTACACTCCTCGAAACTACGAAGGGAGGGAACCCAGAATGCTTCGTTCGAAGCTGGCCCCAGCGGCTTTGCTAGCGCTACTGAGCGTCGGTCTCGGGTCGGTTGAAGGGCCGGCCACCGCCAATGCCGCCACTCCCGTGAGCGGTGGCACCCTCACCATCCTTGGGCAAAGCGACATCTTCAACCTCGACACGGTAAGTGCCTATTACACGGTGAGCTACATCCTCGAGCGCATGTACACCCGGCAGCTCTTCAGTTACCCGGTCGCTTCAAGCTTCCCCGCCGAAGAGGTAGTCACCCCCGACGTTGCCACCGAGATCCCGACGACCGCCAACGGCGGCATCAGTGACGGGGGCAAGGAGTACACCATCCACATCAAACAGGGGGTGATGTGGAACACCAGCCCGCCCAGGCAGGTGACGTCGGATGACTTCGTACGCGAGTTCAGGATGCTCTGCAACCCCGCCTCGCCTGTAGGAGCGCCCGGCTACTTCGAGACCACCATCATCGGCATGGCCTCTTACTGCAGCGGCTTCGCCAAGGTGAAGGACACCGTCGCAGCTATAGATGCTTATGAAACCAGCACGCCCCTGCCCGGTGTCAGCGCGCCCAACTCCTCCACCATCGTTTTCAAACTGATGGAGCCCTCCACGGACTTCCTCAACATCCTGTGCCTCCCGTTCGACTCCGCCCGCCCCGCCGAGTACCAGCAGTACCTCCCGGACAGCGCCACGTTCCGACAGCACACCCTCTCCGACGGGCCGTACCAGATCACGTCGTACTCGCCGGGCAAGGGGTTTACGCTCGACCGCAACCCGGTCTGGAAGCAGTCCACGGACACGCTGCGCCATGCCTATGTCGACAAGGTCGTTATCACCGAAGGCCTGACGGCGGAAAGCGTCCAGGAGCAACTTCAAGCCGGCACGGGCGACATGGAATGGGACGTGACCCCGCCGACCCAGGACCTGCCCGGCCTCGAGGGGAGCCCTGACCTGGTCATAGGACCTCCCGGCAACTACGACGTCGCCCTGAACGTCTACCTCGCCCTCAACCAGTACGCCGGGCCGTTCACCAATAAACTCGTGCGTGAGGCGGCGGCGTACGCGGTGGACAAAAACGCCGTCGTTCAGATCGAGGGCGGCCCCAAGATCGCTTCGGTCGCCAACCAGCCCATCATCCCGGGCAATACCGGTTACATCGGTGGGTACAACCCGTACCCCGACAACAACGGCAACGGCGACCCGGCCAAGGCCAAAGCCCTCTTGAAGCAAGCCGGCTACCCGCATGGCGTCACGATCAAGATGCTGTACTCGACCACGCAACCGATGCCACGGGTGGCCCAATCCCTCCAGGCCAGCCTCAGCGCGGCCGGCTTCAACGTCAAGTTCGTCCCCGTCACGCAGGCCGCCTTCTACGGCAGTTACCTTGAAAACCCCAGTACTTCCAAGCGCGATGTTTGGGACATTGCTCCCCCAGGGTGGATCCCGGACTGGATGGGCAACAACGGCCGGGCCATCCTCGAGCCGCTGTTCACGGACCCGGGGAACGGTTCCAACGACTTCGGCGGCTATTCGAGCCCGGTGACCGACTCGATCATCAGCAAAGCCCTGGCGGCGCCCACCCTTGCTGCCGCCACTACCCTGTGGTCGCAAGCTGAGCGACAGATAATGAGCGACGTCGCCGCCATCCCGGTCGAGTACCAGAAGTGGCCCGTGTACCATTCCTCGGCGGTGCACGGTTGCTCCTTCTGGTGGTTCGACCTCAACTGCGACCCAACGAACGTCTGGCTGTCTTCCTGAGCAGCCTTCTTGACCAGCACACCGGGGTCAGCTGCCACATCGACTAGGCACGCCGATTAGGGCACGTCGATTTAGGCTGGTCCCGGTGCGACGTCTGCACGTTGCGGTGCGGCCATGAGCCTGCTCGAGGTCAAGGACCTCAGCGTGAGCTTCCCGACGCCCGACGGGTTGGTCCGGGCTGTGCAAGGGGCGAACTTCTCCGTGGACGCGGGTAAGACGCTCGGCATTGTCGGTGAGTCTGGCTCGGGCAAGAGCGTCGCCTGTATGACTGTGATGGGGTTGGTCCGTGGGGCGCGTGTGTCCGGCCAGGTCCTCTTCGACGGCCGGGACGTCTTGGCCATGCGGGAAGATGACCGGCGCCGTTTGCGAGGAGCCGAGATCGGTATGGTGTTCCAGGACCCCCTGTCGAGCCTGCACCCTCTGTACAAGGTCGGTTGGCAGATCGCGGAGGCCGTCCGCGCCCACGAGCGCGTCTCGTGGAGGGCAGCCCAAGTGCGGGCCATGGAGATGTTGGCCCTCGTGGGCATCCCCAACCCGGCACGGCGGGTGGAGGAGTACCCCTACCAGTTCTCCGGCGGGATGCGCCAGCGGGCCATGATCGCGATGTCCCTTGTGTTGCAGCCCAAGCTCCTGATCGCCGACGAGCCGACCACGGCGCTCGACGTCACCGTTCAGGCGCAGATCATCGAGCTCATCAGGCAGCTCCAGGGTGACTTCGCCATGGCCGTGATAATGGTCACCCACGACCTCGGGGTAGTCGCCGGCATGGCCGACCACGTGGCCGTTATGTACGCCGGCAAGGTCGTAGAGTACGCAGAGCGGCGTCACCTTTATTACACGCCGGCTCATCCGTACACCAAGGGGCTGCTCGCCTCTCTGCCCACTCGTTCCAGGGGGAAAGCCCGCCTGGCCCAGATCGCCGGTCAACCACCGAGCCTCATATCGCTGCCGCCCGGCTGCAGTTTTCACCCCCGTTGCCCGGTAGTGACGGAACGTTGCCGAGCTGAGGAACCCACGTTCCTGAGCCTCACCGGCGACGACGCCGTCCAGGGGGCGGCGTGCTGGTTGGCGCGACCGCCGGCCCGGGCGGTCCATCCCGCCGCCGCAAAAGGCCCAGTCCCGTGAGCGCAGTCCAGTGAGCGCAGTGCAGTGAGCGCCGCGCCCCCTGTCGGTGTTACGCCTACGGGCGTGCCGCGAACTGGCCGGGAGGTTGGGACTGGAGAGCC
>JASHVH010000490.1 GCA_030039575.1 Acidimicrobiales bacterium
CGTCGCGCGTCGGCGGCAACAATGAGGCTGGCCGTGCCGGAGAGGCCGGCCACCCCGGCCCAACTCGGACGGCCCCTTACGATGCTCGGCGTCTTCGCCGAAGACGTGCCTGACACGGGCGACCTCCGACAGGACACGATCGCCGTTCTGCGCCACCTACGCAAAAGACAGCAGATTGCCGGGCCAAAGACAATACACGGGCTATTGGCCGAACTGCAGGACGTTGAACCCGGGTTTATGGAGGTCCTGCCCACCGTCATGATGACCGTTCTTGCCGGGCACAAGAGCGAGGCGAGGCCCGGCCCGAACGGGTCACCCAAATGGTGGCGGCGCTACCTGGCACCCTCGTGCGTCACGAAATGATGGTCTCCCGTGAGCCGGTCACCGACGAGTTTCTGGTGGGCATCGTCGAGCAAATCTTCTTGCCACTGGTCGCCACGAACCGCTACTTACATCGCAACACAAGCCCTCGAGCCAGATCCTAGATACCTCCGGCGCGCTGCGAATAGAAATAAACCCGAACTTTGGTGGGCCCTAGGGCCGACACGGCCCTAGGGCACCAGGACGCGATGGAGGACCGTGACCAAGTGACCGCAGAAGCCCCGTCAGCCATGCCCCGAACCGGTCCCCGTCGTGCCGATCGACCGGGAAAAGTCCGGCCACAGTGCCATGTTTGCGGCACGCGAACGGCGCTCAGCACCGGCTAGCCCACCGCCGTGAGGCGCTGACCAGCAGAAATACTTGGAGCGAGCGACGGGAATCGAACCCGCGTTCTCAGCTTGGGAAGCTGATGTACTGCCTCTGTACGACGCTCGCTTGGGGGGCGTTGCTTTCGCCTTCCAATGCTAGCCCGGCCGCGCCGCCCACAGCACAGGCGGCGCTTGTCCCCCTTTTCCCGCGATTTCAGCACGCAGAGCGGTAATAACCTAGCCCAAAGGTGGTCAAGAGCATCAGGAAGAACGCTGCCGCCCGCCCCGCGAGCCCAAACCAAAAAACGTCAATGGCCACTTGGCAAGGGGTTCCTAAACGTGTACTGTCATCGTCGGAGCGGGAACCCGCCGCCTGCTCCGAAGAGCGGATCCGAGATCCGCCGCTCGATCTGCTCCGCCAATGGCGCCCCTTCGGGGCGCCATTGGTGTCTTCGAGGGGATTCACCGAATTGTGCGCCTAAGTACTATTTGTGGCCGGCTGCGCGCAACCAGCGCATTCAAAACTTCCCGCAGTTAGCTGCCCGCCAAAGTTTCTCAGAAGGTGCGCTTCGCGCATTTGTCAATAAGTCCCTAAATGAGGGCTTGTCGTTGGCGTACAGATTGCGAGCCCTGTTCAATTAAGGCCTAGGGCCTAAAAGAACTGCCCTGTTGGGAGGTCGGCCGGTAAGGGCGCTAGTGAGCGCGTTTGCGGACCGCCCTCGAGCGCCCAGACGGGTTCGCCGGCCAGCCCTCACCCTCGATGTAGGGCGCCTTCTCGAAGACAACGCTGCCACCTGCCAGTTGGGGGGCGCAGAGCACCCGGCCGTCCCACGAGCGGCGCGGGATCCTCGGTCAGGTACAAAGGGTGTAGGTGGGTTGGGGACGAGCGGACGAAAAACTTCCACGAGCGCCCCGACGCGGGCCGGCAGTTAACCGAGCCCGCGTCGTGCGTTTTAAGCGTGTGCTAGCCGTTGCCGAGCGAGCCCTGGTCCTGCTCGAGCCCGGCGGTCAGCGCGCTGGTGAGCGCATTTTGGGAATCGCCTTCGAGGGCCCAAACCGAAGCGCCGGCCAGGCCGTGGCTCACTATGTAGGCGGCCTTTTCGTAAACCTCGGCCGGGTTTTCAATCGACCAGAACGTCTCGGTCGTCGGGTTGTACAACCACGTCGCTCCCGTCACGGGGTCCATGTGCCACGAAAAGCCTGACATGTCCTGAGCCGTGCAGCCGTTGGTGGGGTTGCTCGCCGAGACGCCCGCCGACGGGCACGCGGCCAACTCGTAGTAGTCGGAGGTGCCGGCCGGGTCGGTCCCGTCCAGCCCGGCCAGGTAGGCGCCTTGCTCGGTCATATCGGGCGATGTGGCGGGCCCGGTGGCCGGCTCGTAGAGCCCGAAGTCCGTGCCCTCCGGTACGCCGGTCCAACCATGCCCGTAGTAGGGCAAGCCCACGACGATCTGCCCGGGGCTCACACCGCGGCCCTCGTAGTACTGCACCGTGCTGGACACGCTGATCAGCGGTTCGGCCGTAGTGTCGGGGGCGTTGGGCGACTCGAACGGGTTGGAATCGAAATTGGTCGGCCCCTGCGGGTTCCAGGGCCCCTGGAAGTCGTAGTCCATGATCACGTCATAATTGGCGTACTGAGCCAGCGCCGCAGGGTCTTCGTCCACTGCGTTTTGCAGGCCGGCCGGCAGTTCCACGCTGAGTGTGTACTGGTGGCCGGTAGTGCGGCTGAGCGCATCAAGCTGCGTCCGGAACTCCCTCATCAGCAGCACCAGGTCCTCGGTGTCCTGCGGGCTGTACTCGTTGCCTGGAGCGCCATTGTCGTTGCCGGGGTACTCCCAGTCGATGTCAAAGCCGTCGAAAATGCCCGCCGTGGTGCCGTTGGGGAGGAACGGCGTTTGGCTCGCGCTCGTGGCCGGGAAACCTTCGTCACTGTTGTAGCCACCGACTACACCCGGGTCGCCCTCGATGAACATGTTGATACAGGACGAGACAAAGGCTTGCCGTGCCGCCGGGGTAGACGCGGCTTGCGAGAAGAACGCTGAGCCGTTGTACCCGCCAAGTGACATGATGACTTTGAGGTTGGGGTATTTGGCCTTCAACTCGGCCAGTTGCTCGAAGTTGCCGGCCAACCCGTTTGTCCCGGTATTCGCTTCGGCCTCGCCGTTCGCACCGGTGACCGGGGTAAGCCCGGGCGTTTGGTAGTCCGCCCACACGTCGAGGCTCGTGCAGACAACGGGGTTGTAATTGGGGAGGTTGGGGTTCTCCTGAACGGGCTCGATGGGGTTGGCCAGAGCACCGGCCGAATTGGGCTGCGCCCCATCCTGCGGCTCCACGCCACCGAACGCGTAGTCGAGGTCAGTCAAGTCGGCGACCTCGCCTTCGTTGTCCGCGTTGGACAGGTCGAAACCGCGGCCGTAAATGCCCCATTGCTCGAAGAAGCCCATCTCGACCTTGCTCCCACCGGAGCCGGAGCCGGAGCCGAGCGGCGAGCGCTGCGCCGCCGACGCGGCCGGCACAGCCCCGAGCATTACTGCGGTCAAGGCCGCCACACAACCTGCAGCGAGCCTTGTTGAACATTTCTTCACTGGTTGCCTCCTAGTTAGGCGTGGCCAGCAGTACCAGCAGTACTGCAGCGAGCGAACCGGCGGCGAACCGCTACACCGAATGTGACCTCATAAGGATCCTCCTCCCCCTTCGGCTTCCTCTGCCGTTCCGAGGCCACACCGCAACGAGCCAGCTCGCCTCCTCTGTCCCTCCTTTGGTCTAGACCAATCGGGCCTAGGGCCACAGAGCCTAATAGGTCTAGACCAGGCCCGTCAATGGTCTAGACCATAATCTGTCACCCGAAGTTCGCCGCGCTTACCATCTTGACTGGCCCGGCCGGGGACTACCCGGGGGCACTTTGTCGCGGGTCCTGACGGCGAGGCCCGGGGCCCGGGGCCCGGTAATGACGTTGCGCCGGGTTGCCGGGCGGAGGGGCAGCCGGCCGCGTCCGCCGCCCGGGGGCGAACTGGTCGCAGGCTGTTCGGGACTGGGCGCTCGCAGCGCTTTAAACTTCCCAACGTGACGCTGCCGGCCGACCCCGTAGAGCAACTGAAGGAAGCGGAGCTGGCCGTCGCCCGGCTCGAGGCGGAGCGGGACCGGCTCGAGGCGGAGCGGGACCGGCTCGAGGGAATAGTCGTGCGTCTCGGGGCCCTGGCGGCGGAGGTCGACGCCGAGGGGCTGGTCCAGGGCGTGACGGCCGCGGCGAGGGATCTGACGGGCGCCACGCTGGCCATGTTCGTCCCGACAGAACTGGCTGCGCTCAGTCAACCCACAATTGTCTGTGAGCCTGCGGCTCTGGATGAGCTGCCCGAGCCTTCAAGAGTTCCCTTGCTCGCCGGGACTCTGTGGCGGGTGTCGCCGGTCCGCCTGGACGACGCCCTTCAGGCGGACGCCGGTAGTACCGGGTACGGTCGCTTCTCGGACGGCAACCCATTTCGCAGCTGGGTGGGCGCCCCCGTGAGGGCCCGTTACGGCGACGCTCTCGGCGCCCTTTTTATCGCCCATCAGTGCCCGCACGCGTTTGGGAGGCGGGAAGAGGAAATGGCCCAGGGACTGGCCGCCCACCTCGGCACGAGCCTCGACAACCTGGCTATTTTCCAGGAGCGGTCCGGTGTCGCCCGTGCCCTCCAGCAGACGCTTTTGCCTCCGGAGCTACCCGAAATCCCGGGCGTCGATGTGGCCGCTCGCTACCGGCCCGCTAAATCAATGGCACCCGTGGGTGGCGACTTCTACGACATCTTCGAGGTCCGGCCCGGAGTTTGGAACTTGATCGTCGGCGACGTCTCCGGGGTCGGCCCCGAAGCTGCGGCTCTCACGGGGATCGCACGTTACGCCGTTCGAGCGCTGGCGTCTCAAGAGGCTTCGCCGGCCAAAGTCCTGTCGCAGCTGAACGATACTCTTGTCCGTTTTGGTTTGCAGGACCGGTTTTGCACGATCCTGTATGCCGAGCTGAGACTCGACGGCGACGTGCTGCGAATGAAAATGGCCAATGGGGGTCACCCGTACCCGTACCTCCTGCACGCAGACGGGTGGGTGGAAGAGCTAGACGTCCATGGCACGCTCCTCGGGATGCTGAACGAGGTTGCCCTGGAAGAGCGCGACCTCGAGCTGGCCCCGGGTGACTCGCTGGTCGGCTACACAGACGGTGTCACGGAGGCACGCGACCCGTCGGGCGCGTTCTTCGGGCCGGACGGGCTGGCGGACGTGTTGGCCGGTTGTGCCGGCCGGCCCGCCTCCTGGGTGGCCCAGAAGATCGAACTGGCCGTGCTCGAGTACCAAGCCGGGGTCACCCCTGACGACGTCGCCATTGTCGTGATGCAGGCCCTCCCCGAACAGGTCGGCTAGACGATGCCGGCCCGGGCCCTCTCGGCTCTCCGCCTGTAGCCGGCCACCGTGGCTGAGCCTTGGCGGCAGCCGTTCGCCTCGAGTGAGGCTGTTCGAAGGCGGATGAGCACGCAGCGCAGAGAGGGCACAACCCCTGAAGTCGCGCTGCGCCGGGCGTTGCACGCGATGGGCTTGCGGTACCGCCTTCACCTGGCCCCCCTGCCCGGCCTGCGGCGTAAAGCGGACATCGTTTTCGGCCCGGCCCGAGTGGCCGTGTTCGTCGACGGCTGTTTCTGGCATGGTTGCCCGGACCACGGCCGCCGTCGTCACGAGGTCAACAACTGGTACTGGCCGGCCAAGATCGACCGCAACCGCCTCCGTGACGTGGACACCGACCAGGCCCTGACCAAGGCCGGTTGGCTGGTGGTGCGGGTGTGGGAACACGAGTTGACCGGGCCGGGGGCGGCCGCCGCCGCTGAGCGGGTGAAAGAGGCGTTATCCGGTCGCCCGCCGCCCTCGAGGGCTTAAGCGGCGACGGCCGGCCCGCCCGGGTGGAGCCCCGCCGCCGGAAGTTCCCTGCCCGGGAGCTCTTTCACGGGGCTTCACGCCGGCGGGCCGGCCGTGGTGCTGCAGAGGCCGGTTCGCTGGAGAGGATCGTCTAGGCGGGCGGGCCACTGGCCAGGGTTATGGTCGCCGTGTGCGACGCCCCGGCCGGGGTTACCCAGGTGATCGTCGCCTTCTGGCCCGGGTGGTCCGGGACCAGCAGGTCCGTCAACTGGGCGTCGGAGGTGATGCTGTGGCCATCGAAAGCGGTGATGACGTCACCTGAGGCGATACCCGCTTTCTGGGCGGGGGTGCCGCCCACGACGCTGCTGACCGTGAGCCCGTTGACCGTCGCCGGCACCTGGGTCGAAGGGGTCTGGCCGAAACCGAAGCCGGGACCGGAACCGAACCCAGAGCTGCTGTTGTTTGCACTGATCTGGAGCCCGATGAAGGCGGTGGCCCCGACGTGGATCGTCGAGGTGCCCTGCTTGGCTTCAATGGACTTGGCGATGGACCAGGCCTCGCTGATCGGGATGGCAAAGCCCTGGTTCCCTTCAGCCGAGAAGGCGAAGCTGTCGGAGGCGGCGGTGTCCATGCCGACGACCTGACCGGACACGTTCACCAGCGGGCCGCCGGAGTCGCCGGCCTCGATGTTGGCGTTTGTCTCGATCAACCCGGACAGCTGCTCGCTGCCGCCAGTCAGTTCGTCGTTGGCGGTGATCGACTGGTCGAGGCCCGTGACCGACCCGCCTGCGCTGGTCGGGGTCCCGCCCGTCCCGCCGGCATTGCCGATGGCGACGACGGCCTGCCCGACTGACGCACCGGAGCTGGACAGCTTCGCTGTTTGCAGGTGGGAGGCGCCCTGGAGCTGGAGGAGGGCCACGTCGTGGGTCTTGTCGTAGCCGAGCACGGTGGCCGGGTATGTTTTCCCGTTGCCCACGTCGGTGACACTGATCTTGGTCGCCTCGTCTACCACGTGGTTGTTGGTGAGGACGAGGCCGTCGGATGTGAGCACGATCCCGGTGCCCGCCCCTCCGGCGTCCTGGTAGTTGAAGGTCACGTTGACGTCGACCAGGGCGGGGGAAACCTTGGCCGCGATGGCGGGCACATCAGCCGGAGCGCCGGCCGCCTCATTGCTGCCAGAACTACTGCCGCCAGAACCGAAGCCGCCCGAACCGAAGCCGCCCGAACCGCTACCGCCGTTGCCAAAGGGGAACGGGAAACCGCCCGAGCCGCTGCCGCCGGAACCGCCCGTAGTGGGCGTCGTGTTCCCCGCTGCGGCGCTGACCGAATGGCTCGGGGACGAGATGACCCGGCTCACGCCCGCCCCGGCGAGGGCGGCGGCGGCGATGACCAATATGGCTGCGGCAGAGCGCAGCCCTCGGGACCGGCGCGAGGGCCCCTGTGGCGTCCCGTATGGCGGCTGCGCGCCGTAGGGCGGCTGGCCATAAGGGGGACCGTAAGGCGGCTGGCCGTAGGGCGGCTGGCCGTAGGGCGGCTGGCCAAAAGGCGCCTCCCCATAGGGTGCCTGCCCATAAGGAGCCTGCCCATAAGGAGCCTGCCCCTGCGGTGCCTGACCCTGAGGGGCCTGTGGGGGCGCGGGCTGTTCGAACGCCGGCTGCCCAAACGATGCCGGCCCGGGTGCCGGTTCGCCCGGAGCACCGTCGCCTGCCGGAGGCGCGCTCGCTGGCGCGGCCTCCGCTAGCTCCGAGGTGCCGTCGGGGCCAGTGGCCTGAGCTGCCCAGCTCTGTGGCCCTCCCGGGTTGGCGGCGGCCAAGGGTTCGGTGTCCTCACCCTGCGAACCCGGCCCGTAAGGCGGGGTGGTGGGCCACTGCGCCGTATTGTCCTGATCACTCAGCCAAGTCTCATGATCGCTCATGGCTGCTGTTGCCTCCGTTATAACTAACTAGCCGTTTACATCAATCAGTGAAGGCGACCTACCTGTGAACGGCCTGAGCCCGCCCTGAGACTCTTGGAAACGCCTCGAAAGGATGCTACCGCGCCCGGGAACGCTGACGAAGTGCCTGCTCAGGCCGGCCGCCCGGCTGTTCCGGGCCCCGCCCCACCGTCCGCCGGAGCTCAACTGCTTTCCGTGATCGTGACCGAATTGATGCTTACCAGCTCCTTGGGCTTACCTGACTGGCTCCCGAGGGCGTCGATGGCGGCGACCACGTCCATACCGTCGATGACCTTGCCGAACAGGGAGTACTGAGGTGGCAACCGCACCCCGTTCGGGCCGCTGATGACGAAGAACTGGCTGCCGTTGGTGTTCGGCCCGGCATTGGCCATAGCCAGGGAACCGAGCTCGTACCGCCCTGGTTTGGGCAGCTCGTCCTCGAACTTGTAGCCCGGGCCACCGGTCCCTGTCCCCGTGGGGTCACCGCCCTGCAGCACGAACCCGGGGATCACGCGGTGAAAAACGATGCCCTCGTAGTAGTGGTACCGGGCCAGGAACACGAAGTTGTTGACCGTCTTCGGCGACGCGATGGGGTCGAGGGCTATGACCAAGGTCCCCTTCGACGTCACCATCTCGGCGGTATAGCGCTTGTCGGTGTCGATGCACATCGGAGGCGGCCCGTCGAAGTGCTGGAGCTTGGGGCTGGAACCGTCCGGAGCGGGGCAGGGTGTGGTCATACCTCTGTTTACCCCCTGGCACGGACCTAAGTGTTTGCCCCGCGGCCACAGGTCCAAGGCACAGACACGAGTGGCTCAGAAGCTGGTCAGCTCGCTGGCCGGGGCCATCGCTATGGCCGGCAAGCGGGCCGGGTCGAGCCACCTCAGGAATTGGTTGAGGTCGGCGAGGGGGATGCTCACGCAGCCGGTCGTAGGAGTGCCGGTGTCGGCGTGGACAAAAATGGCCGACCCGGCGTAAGGGACGACTGGGTGGGTGTTGTACTCGACGACAGCAAAGCTCGGGTAGTAGGTCCCCTCCGTCCATAGCGCCTCACTGTCGCCCCCAAAGGGCGGCGCTTGGCCACAGGGCACGTGCTGGAAGGTGTTGTACTCGGGTGAGGTGGGGTCCTCGTCCCACCAGTCCCCGCACACGAGACGGTGGTACTCTCCCCGGAAGCCGGGGTTCGGTGCGTTGCCGTACACGACGGGCCCGATCCGGTAGATACCCGTCGGGGTGGTGCCATCGCCCTCGCGGTGGTGGTTCGAGAAACCGTTCTCGCCTATGAGCCCGCTCCAGGGGCCGCCGGCCGGCTCCCAACAGTTCCCGTCGCGCTGCCAAAGGGCCACGTCGGCCACGGTCGTTTGAAAGTCTGCCGACTCAACCGTGACCAGCTGCCCGGCCCCGTCGGTGGTCCTGAGCCTCTCCGCCAGGTTGTCGGGGCACCTCGCCGCCGTGCGGTGCAAGGTGACGGTAGCCGCCGGGAAAAGGGCGCCCGCCGGTGTGGTCCTGGTCTCAGCGGCGCCGGCAGGCGAGGCGGCTGAAACCGCGGCCATGACGACGATGGCCGCCGCCGCCTGCAGCAGTTCCTCCAGCCGCATCACGGGCGGGCCTACGCGCCCTCGCCGATCTCTCGCAGGGCTGTATTTATGGCCCGGGCCAGCTGCCTGGCCGCGCCGGGCGAAAGGTGAGCCACCAGACCGGC
>JASHVH010000491.1 GCA_030039575.1 Acidimicrobiales bacterium
CGGGGCCGTCCAAGGGCCTCCGGGAGGCCGCGTTAGGCCGAGGTGCTAAATCCTGTGAAAGTACGTCCCAGCGTCAAACCGATCTGCGAGAACTGCAAAGTGATCCGCCGGCACGGCCGGGTCATAGTGATCTGCAGCACCAACCCGCGCCACAAGCAGCGGCAGGGTTAGGAGCGCTGATGGCCCGTATCGCCGGCGTCGACATCCCGCGGGAAAAGCGGCTCGAGATCTCGCTTACCTACATCTACGGCATCGGCCGGACCACGTCCAACCAGGTGTGCAGGGCAACCGGCGTAAACCGGGACACGCGGGTGCGAGACCTGACCGACGAGGAAGTGGCCAAGCTGCGTACCTGGATCGACGCCAACCTGAAGGTGGAAGGCGACCTTCGCCGTGACGTCGCCCAGGACATCAAGCGCAAGATCGAGATCGGCTCGTACCAGGGCCTCCGGCACCGGCGCAACCTGCCTGTACGGGGCCAACGCACCCACACCAACGCCCGGACGCGCAAAGGGCCGAAGAAGACCGTCGCCGGCAAGAAGAAGCTGAGGAAACACTAGTCCAGTGACACCAGAGCGCACTTTGGCCCAATCGCGGGCCAACACTTTCATTTGCCCCTGCCCGGTTGCCTTTCGGCCAGCGGGCCACAGTTCGCGAAGGGGTGGCTAGAGGATGCCCAAGCCCAAGCCGGGTGGCCGCCGCCCTCGCCGCCGCGAGCGCAAAAACGTCGCCTACGGGGTGGCGCACATAAAGAGTTCTTTCAACAACACGATCGTGTCCATCAGCGACCTGGACGGCAACGTCCTGGCGTGGGCATCAGCGGGCAACGTTGGTTACAAGGGGTCCCGCAAGTCGACCCCGTTCGCCGCCCAGCTCGCCGCCGAGGCCTGTGCCCGCCGGGCCATGGAGCACGGCGTCCGCAAGGTCGACGTCCTGGTCAAGGGCCCGGGCTCAGGGCGGGAAACCGCGGTGCGGTCGATAATGAACAGCGGCATCGAAATTGCCGGCATCAAGGACGTGACACCCATCCCGCACAACGGTTGCCGGCCCAAGAAACGACGGAGGGTCTGACCGATGGCACGGTACACCGGGCCGGTCTGCCGCCTCTGCCGGCGGGAGAAGATGAAGTTGTTCCTGAAGGGGCCCAAGTGCGACTCCATGAAATGCCCCATCGAGCGCCGGCCCTACCCCCCGGGGGAGCATGGGCGTGACCGCGCCCGCCAGGGCTCCGAGTACCTGACCCAGCTGAGGGAAAAGCAAAAGGCCCGCCGCATCTACGGGGTCCTGGAGAAGCAGTTCCGCAACTACTACGAAGAGGCCAACCGCCAGCAGGGGATCACCGGCGAGAACCTGCTGCGCATGCTGGAGCTGCGCCTCGACAACATCGTTTTCCGGGCCAACTGGGGGGCCAGTCGCTCGCAGGCTCGCCAGCTCGTGCGCCATGGCCACGTGCTGGTCAACGGCCGGCGGGTCACCATCCCCTCGTACCGCGCCCGCCGGGGCGACGTCGTTTCCCTCAAGGACAAGACGCGCAACCTGATCGTTGTCCGTCACAATGTCGATACCCTGGGACGTCAAGTCCCGCAATGGTTAGAAGCCGGCGCGGATGGCTTCGAGGTCACGGTCCGCGACCTGCCCATGCGCGAACAGATTGATGTGCCCGTGCGCGAGTCGCTGATCGTCGAGCTCTTTTCCAAGTAACGCGCCGCCAGGAGGTCCATCGTCATGCTTATCATCCAACGCCCTGCCGTCGAGCCCCTCGGCGAAGAGGAAGACAACCGCCAGCGTTTTGCCATCGGGCCACTGGAGCCGGGCTTCGGGCACACCCTCGGCGTCTCGCTGCGCCGCACTCTGCTCTCGTCGATCCCGGGTGCGGCCGTCACCCAGGTCCGTTTCGACGACGCCCTGCACGAGTTCACCACGCTGCCGGGCGTGAAAGAGGACATCACCGACATCATCCTGAGCTTCAAGGACATCGTCCTCCGGGTGGAAACCTACGAGCCGGTGACGCTCCGCCTCGACTCCAGGGGCCCCGGGACGGTTACGGCCGGCGATATCCAGACCACCGCCGACGTCGAGATCCTGAACCCCGACCTCCCGCTGGCCACGCTCAATTCGAAAGGCCGGCTGGCGTGCGACATAACGGTCGAGCGGGGCCGTGGGTATGTGCCGGCCGAGCGCAACAAGCGTTCTTCCACCATCGGGATAATCCCGGTCGACTCGATTTTCTCCCCGATCAGGCTGGTTTCTTTCTCCGTAGAACCCGCCCGCGTAGAGCAGTCGACGAACTATGACCGCCTGATCCTGGACATAACGACGGACGGCTCGATCACCCCCAGGGAAGCGCTGGCTTCCGCCGGCAGCACGCTGCGTTCGTTGATGGGCCTGGTGGCGGACATGAGCGAGTCCCCTCAGGGCCTTGTCCTGGGCGAAGTTGTGGGGGCCGGGAGCGGTTCCCCTGACCTCGACCTCCCGATCGAGGAGCTCGACCTTTCCGAGCGGCCCCGCAACTGCCTGAAGCGGGCCCAGATCAACACGGTCGGCGAACTCGTGTCGAAGACCGAGGACGACTTGCTCGCTATCACCAATTTCGGCCAGAAGTCCCTGGACGAAGTGCTCCAGAAACTCGACGAGCGCGGCCTTGCGCTGCGCGGTATGCAGGCCCAGTAGGGGGCTGGCTAAATGGCTTCTGTACCTGGTCGTCCGAAGAAAGGCCGCCGCTTCGGGGGCGACGCCGCCCACCAAAAGGCCATGATGGGCAACCTCGTGGCCTCGCTGATCGCCGGCGAGGGCCTGGTCACGACCGAGGCCAAGGCCAAGGCGCTGAGGCCGGTGTTCGAGAAGTGCCTTACCAAGGCGAAGAAGGGCGGCGTCGAGCACCAGCGGCAGGTTGTCGCCTTCATCCGGGACAAAGATATGGCCCACAAACTTTTCGTCGAGATCGCGCCTCGTTACGCTGACCGGTCTGGTGGCTACACCCGGATCCTCAAGTTGGGGCCGAGGCACGGCGACAACGCCCCGATGGCCCGTATCGAGCTCGTCTAGCCCGGCTGGTCCATCGCCTGCCTGGGCCAGTAGGGCTGTCTCGGCCAGTACGGCTGTGTCGGCCAGTACGGCTGTCTCGGCCCGCTCGGCTGTCTCGGCTAGTACTGTCCGCTCGCCTCGTCTGGACAACTCAGCGCCGGCCGCACGTACAAGCGCGGCCCAAGAGGCCGCCCAGAGCGACGAGGGTGCCGGGAAAGGCCAGGGCGGCGAGGCGGCCGAGGTTCGCCGGCTCCGCCTGGTGGTCGCCTACCTGGGGACGCCGTTCCACGGCTTTGCCCTGCAGGGCGACGTTCCGACTGTGGCTCGTGCCCTCGGGGAGGCCCTCGAGGTCGTGCTTCGCCACCCCGTCGAGCTGACGTGCGCCGGCCGCACCGATGCCGGCGTGCACGCCTGGGGGCAAGTCGTAAGCCTTGATGTGAAGGCCGCCGCCGACCTCGCTCGCCTGCAGCGGTCGGTCAACAAGATGCTGGCGCCCTTTGTCGTCGTGCGGGAGGTGGCGTGGGCGGCGCCCGGCTTTGATGCTCGCCGTTGTGCACTGTCCCGCCAATACCGGTACGTGGTGTTGTGCTCCGAGTGGCCCGACCCGCTCCTGGCTGGTACCACGTGGCACGTAGGCCGGCCTCTCGAGCTGCGCCGCATGCAAGCGGCCTGCGATGTGCTCCTCGGGGAACACGATTTCACGTCGTTCTGCCACCCGGTCCGCGCCTCTGCCGGTCGTCACAGGCCCGGCCCGCTGGTGCGCCGGGTGCTGCGGGCCGAATGGTCCGACCTCGGGGGCTCCCGTCTGTGTTTCGAGATCGAAGCGTCCTCGTTCTGCCACCAGATGGTCCGCTCCATCGTCGGCACGCTGGTCGAGGTGGGGACGGGGCGGCTGAAGGCGGGCGAACTGGGCCGGGTACTGGCGGCCCGCAACCGGGCGGCGGCCGGCCCAGTGGCACCGCCACATGGCCTTTGCCTGTGGGCCGTCGAATACCCGCCCGAAGTTACGACCGCTGTGGGGTGAAGCGCTCGGAGGCCTCTTTGCGTCCTTCGGGCCAGCCGGCTGATGAAGGAACTGTGAATGAAAAGTCGGCTCTCGACCCCTCAATTACCTGGCGGACCGGGGGCCCCAGCGAACGTGCCCACCTGGCGCAGCAGGCCCAGGCAACGCGTTTCCTCCGCTTCGGACAAGTCCGGGGCGGTACGGACGGCCAGGGGCCGGATGGCAATGCCGCCCCGGGAGTTGAAATCCCCGTACACCCGCAAGTACCTCGGCGAGAGCTTGGCCGAGAGGTCGTCGGCCACCTGGTTGACACAAGCCTCATGGAACGTCCCGTGGTTGCGGTACCCCACCAGGTAGAGCTTGAGGCTCTTGCTCTCCACGC
>JASHVH010000038.1 GCA_030039575.1 Acidimicrobiales bacterium
CGTAGGCCTCCTCCTCGGCCAATTGGCTTTCGCTCTTGATGTCGATCCGCCACCCGGTCAGCCGGGCGGCCAGCCGGGCGTTCTGGCCCTCCTTCCCGATGGCCAGGGAGAGCTGGTAGTCGTTCACGATGACGGTGGCAGTCCCGGAGTCCTCGTCGAGGATGACCTCCTTGACCTTGGCCGGCTGAAGGGCGCGCATCACGAACTCCCGCGGGTCCTCCGAGTAGGGGACGATGTCGACCTTTTCTCCGCGCAGCTCCGTGGTGACCATGCGCACGCGGGCACCGCGGGCCCCGACGCAGGCGCCGACGGGGTCGACGTTCGGGTCGTTCGACCAGACGGCGATCTTGGTCCGGTGGCCCGGCTCCCGGGCGGCCGCCTTTATCTCCACGATCCCGTTGGCGATCTCGGGTACCTCGAGCTCGAAGAGGCGTTTGATGAGCCCGGGGTGCGTGCGCGAGACGACGATCTGAGGGCCCTTGCTCGTCTTGCGGACCTCGACGATGTAGGCCTTCAGCCTGGCGTTGTGCTCGTAGTGCTCGAAGGGCACCTGCTCGGCCTGGGGCAACAGGGCCTCGACCTTGCCGAGGTCGAGCAACGTGTAACGGTTGTCGCTCTGCTGGATTATGCCGGTGACGATGTCGCCTTCCCGGCCGGCGTACTCCTCGTACTTGAGGTCCCGCTCGGCTTCCCGGATGCGCTGGAAAATAACCTGTTTTGCCGTCTGGGCGGCGATCCGCCCGAAGTCCTTGGGGGTGTCGTCCCATTCCCGGACCACGTTGCCGTCCTCGTCGAGCTCCTGGCCGTAGACCCTGATCTCGCCCGAGTCGGGCTCGATCGTGACGACGGCTTCTTCGGCCGCCCCGGGCATCCGCTTGTAGGCGGCGACGAGCGCGTTGGCCAGAGCGTCCAACAGGACGTCGACGCTGATGCCCTTGTCCTTGGCGATCTGCTGGAGGGCATCCAGAAAAGCCAGGTTGTCCCTCAACATGTGGCCTCCCCGGCGGCCTCCGGCGTCGCCTTGCGCCGCTCCTTGGCCGGCTTCCTGGAGGCCGGGCCCGGCTTGGGGCCTTTCTGCGGCTGGCCCCACGTGAACACCGTGTTGGCCCGCTGTACGGACCCCAGAGGGACCCGGATTTCGGTTGTCTCGCTTGGAGAAACGCTGACGCGAAGGGTGATGTCGTCCTCGGACGCGCCCGTGAGGGTACCCCGCAGGCGGCGCGTGTCGTTCACCGGTTCCACTGTCTTCACGGTCACTTCTTCCCCGATATAGCGGGCGAAGTGGCCCGGGTAACGGAGCCTGCGCTCGACGCCGGGGCTCGAGACCTCGAGCGTGTACCGGCCGGCCGGCACCAGTTCGTCGTGCTGGTCGAGGGTGGCGGAGATGGCCGAGCTCAGGTGGGAGATGGAGTCCAGGTCGACCCCGCCCGGCCGTTCCACGAGGACCCGCACGGTTGCTCCGGAACGCTCGACGTCCCAGATCTCCAGCCCTGCGGCCTGCACTGCCGGCCTCAGCGCTTCAGCGATCTGCTCTTCAGCGCCCATCTCACCTCCTCGCGGTCAAGGTCCCTCATACAAAAGCGTGGGCAACCTGCCAGGCAGGCAAGCCCACGCCCAACATCACCGTTCGGTGACAGGGAGTATTATAGCCCAGGTCGGTCCCGCTACCTCTTGGCCGGAAGTGGGGCGCGTCCGTAATTTCCTCCCGGCGGCTGGCCTGGCGGCAGCGGCGTTCTGGTCACTGCTCTTTATCGGGTTCAAACACACGTTCCTGACCGATGGTTTTCCCCGGTGAGGCGGCTCCGCTGGGCGCCACGTTGCGCTGGGCGGGGCGCATCGAGAAGATGGCCGCCTGGCCTCGATGGTGGCCCCCCGGATGGCCGCTCGGGCCTCAGCCTGTGTAAGTAGTCGTGAAGCCGTTGGCGTCAAGGGCGCTCAGGCTGGCCACGTTCGAGGGCGATGACACCGTCACCCCGTTTTGGACCATGAAGAACTCGTCAACGGCGGTCACCAGCGGGTTGGAACCACCGGCGTACATCAACCCGCTGTAGGTAACGGGTGGCGAGTAGCTCGTTTCCGGGCAGATGTCGGGGTCGCTCGAGTAACTGGTCGAGTCGTTCGCACAGACGGAGGTGTCCGTCACCGCTTCGCTCACCCATTCTGCTGATGTAGCCGGCCCGCTGTACTGGACGGTGACGCTCTGGCTGACATTGCTGGACACGTCGTCGACGTTGACCTGCCAACCACTCGAAAGCGAGCTAATGCTGACGGTCACGGTGTCGCCGGGGTTGACCGTCATTGTCAGGGGGACCTCGGAGGGGTCGTCGGGCAGTACCTGGTACCAGGCGATGGTGAAGGCTTTCGGAGGCGACTGGTTTAAGCCGCAAACACCGTTGGAGGTTCCTGTTTCCTGGACACCGGCCTGGATCAGGTCGGTGTTCTGTACCCCGTCGATCCCGACCCACTCGGACTCATCTGTGCTGCAGGTCGCATCGCTTCCCAAGGACGGCACCGTGAACGTGCCGCTCACTGAAGTAAAGGGCCCGCCGATAAGAGCGTAGCCAGACCAGTTGGCGGAGGTTGATTGCTCGATCGTCGGCGACGAAGAGGATGTCGTCTCAGTGGTCGTGGGCGTCGACGCTGCCGTGGTGGTGGTGGTACCTGACGGCGCCGGGGCGGGTGCGACCATCGGTGGGGTCGTCGTCGTGGTGCTCGGGGCCACAGTTGTCCTGGTGGTAGTGGTGGTGGGCAGCGGCTTCGGCGCCAGAGAGATGTACAGCAGGGCCTTGCTCGAGTACGCCCCGCGCGTCGCCACGAGGTCCAGGGCGACGGCTCGTTCCGCACTGGTCGGGTTGGCGCCCAGCTTGACGTAGGCCGTGAACGTCGTCCTACAGTCCCGCTCCTTGGGGACGCTCACCTTGAAGACCGGCTTCGAGACAACCTTCAATTGGCAGGTGGCCGACTGGGCCAGCTTGGCCGAGAGGGTCGCCGTGCCCCCGCCGCCCCCGACAATTGCCGGCGTCACTTTTATGCTCTTGATCGTCGGAGCGCCCACCAGCACGCCTGGGCGCAACGGCGCCGCCTCGGATGGTAGGGGTGCGGCCCCGAGGGCGGCCAGGCCTAGAACCGCTCCGGTGATGACGAGCGGTCCTCTGCGCACCAAGGCGGCGACGGTCATGCACAGGCTCCGGGGCTCACTTATTTCCAGCGAAAATAGACGAAAATGCGGCCGAAATTGTCCGAGTCTTTTTCCACCCGGTGGTAAAGGGGGCGAATTTCCTTTTGGTCGAGGAAGCGAAGGACCCGCTTCTTCAGTTGGCCTGAGCCCTTCCCCGGGATGATCTCCACCTGGCTGGCCCTGATGCGTGCCGCCTCGTCCAGCACGTCACGCAGGGCCCGGTCGATCTGGTCTCCCTTGTTGTAAATGTCGTGCAGGTCGAGCTTCAACTTGGACACGATAGAGATTACGTCCCTGTGGGCGCGTCCTCGAAGACGGGCTGGCCGTAAATGGCGACCAGTTCTTGCGCCAGCTGAGCGAGCAGCCGGCGGCCCTCCGGCGGTGCCACCACTTCGACCTGGCGGCCAAAGCCCGACAGCTGCCTCACGATCATCTCCACCCCTTGCCCGCGCACGGTGACCGGCACGCGCTCGCCCGGTTCGGCCGGGCCGGCACTTGCCTGGCCCTCGAACAGCCAGTGGAGCACGTCGACGACGTCCGGGTGGGCCATGAGGGACACCTGGACGGGCGAGCGCAGCCGGTCGACCCGCTCGACCACCTCTTCCCACGAACGGGACAGCTCGAACCCTTCCGGGCGTACGACCGGGTCGCCGGTGGGCTCGACCGACCTCACCCGGCTGACCCTGAACGTCCGCAAGCCCTCCGTTGTGCCGGCCAACAGGTACCAGGTCGTCCCCTTTTGTGCCAAGCCGAGCGGGTGGACCGTGCGCATGGTCACGTTCCCGGTGCGGTCCGAGTAGCCCAGCCGGACCTGCTCGCCCTCGGTGGTGGCGGCCTGCAGGGCGTCGAGGTGACGGGGCCGGTAGGCGGGCCGCTTCTGGCCCCAGCCGTGGGGGTCGAGCACGACCGACGAGGCCGCCGCCTCGGCGCTCGAGCGGAACGACTCGGGCAGTGCCCGGACCAGTTTGCGCAGCGCCGCCTTCAGCTCGGGCGTCGCCGCCGACGCCGGCCCGGCCACCAGGAAAAGGGCCCGCGCCTCGTGGGCCGTCAGCCCGGACAGGTCGGTACGGCCGCCGCCCAGCAGGCGCCAGCCCCCACCTCGTCCCCGTTCGGAGTAAACAGGTAACCCGGCCACGCAGAGGGCTTCAAGGTCGCGGCGGGCGGTCCGCTCGGAGATCTCCAGTTCTTCTGCGACCATGGCCGCCGTCACCCGTTGACGCTGCTGGAGGAGGAGCAGGAGAGCCACCAGCCGATCGGCTCGCATGGTCCCAGCTTTGCATCAAAACCGGCCAGCAGGTGGCCACTTTCAGCTGAGAGGTCCTCGATCTGTGAACCAAAAGTGTTGTGAGAGAGCATTTTTGGTTCCCAGTTCGCGCTTCGCCGACTTTGCCACCCGCAATCGGCGCAAACCGTCGACGAGGCCCTCATCCGCGATGGCCAGCGCTTCGTCGAGCCCGAACCAGCGCACCTCCTGGCTCTCCCCCGCCGCCGGCGCCGGGTCGGCGTCGTCGCAGTACAGCAGGTAGCGCAGGTCCAGGTGGAAGTGGTCCCCGGCCGGGTGGGCGTCCAGGTGGAAAAGCCACGGCCCATCCTCCGGATGCCGCCCGACCAGGCCCGTCTCCTCAACCGTCTCGCGCACGGCGGCTTGCCACGGGGTCTCGCCGGGGTCGACGTGGCCCCCCGGTTGCAGCCAGAACCCGAGCGTCTTGTGCAGGTGGAGCACGGTGCCCCGGGGCCCGGACACTATCGCCGACCCGGTTACGTGGACCGGGTCAGCCACCCGGTCGAAGGGGTCGGCCAAGCGGTCGAGCTCGGCCAGGAAGCGCCGGCGGGACCCGACCTCGCGCTCGGACCGGGCGTCAAAGCTCTCGACCGATCCTCGTACCTCGGCCAACAGGGCCGGGTCGAGGGCCAGTTACCCCTCCGCCCGGCCGTCGGCCAGGCGCCGGTGGATCAGCTCGACCCGGGCCTCGCTCCGGTTGGCATCCGCCCCTTTGGCGTCGAGGAGAGCCTGGCGGTCCGCCTCGGCCAGCTGCGCCGCGCCCTTGTCGGCGGCGGCCAGGCGGGCGTCGAAGCCCTCCTTCACCAGCTTCTCTGCCTCCTCCACGAGGGCCTCGACCATCTCGTCCTCGGGGACGACCCTCACTATCTCTCCCCGGATGAAAAGGTGGCCCCGGTGCTTCCCCGCCGCGATCCCGAGGTCGGCGGAGCGGGCCTCCCCCGGCCCGTTCACGACGCACCCCATGACCGCCACCTGGAGCGGGATCTCACGCGTCTCCAGCGCGGCCTGGGCCTCCTGGGCCACCTTGTAGACGTCGATCTCCGCCCGGCCGCAAGAGGGGCAGGCGATGAGGTCGACGTTGCGGCGTTCACGGAGGCCGAGCGACTCGAGCAGCGACCGGCCGGCCTTGGCTTCTTCGACCGGGTCGGTGGTGAGCGAGTAGCGGATGGTGTCGCCGATGCCCTCCATAAGGAGGGTGCCGATACCGGCCGTGCCCTTGATGATCCCGGCGGGCGGCGGCCCCGCTTCGGTCAGGCCCAGGTGCAGAGGGTGGTCGACCTGTTGAGAGAGCTGGCGGTAGGCCTCGACCATGAGCGGGACCCGGGAAGCTTTCACCGATATCTTGACGTTGTCGAACCCGACTTCGGCAAACAGGCCCAGCTCGACCTGCGCCGATTCCACCAACGCTTCGGGCGTGACCCCCCCGTACTTCTCGTAGAGGCGCTTGTCCAGGGAGCCGGCGTTGACGCCGATGCGCACCGGGATCCCGCGGTCCTTGCACTCGCTCGCGACGAGCTTTATCTCTTCGGGTTTGCGCAGGTTGCCAGGGTTGAGCCGCAAGCAGTCGACCCCGGCCTCGATGGCCGCCAGCGCCATCTCGACGTGGAAATGGATGTCTGCCACGATGGGGACCGGGCTGCGGGGGACGATGCGGGCCAGCCCTTCGGCCGCCTCGCGCTCGTTGCAGGTGCAGCGCACGATGTCTGCGCCCGCCGCCGCCAGGGCGTACACCTGGGCCAACGTGGCTTCGACGTCGGCCGTCTTGGTCGTCGTCATCGACTGGACGGATATCGGGGCGTCGCCCCCCACCGGCACGGAGCCGACCATTATCTGTCGGGTCTTCTTGCGGGGGTAGCTCGTCACGGTCAGTTCCTCCAGTTAGTCTCCCCGCTCAGGTTACAGGGTGGGCCGGCCGGCCCCCGCCTGTCAGCCGATCAGGTCGCGGAGGTCGAGGAACAGTGACGAAATGGCGTAAAAGGCGAGCACCGCCAGCACGGC
>JASHVH010000039.1 GCA_030039575.1 Acidimicrobiales bacterium
TTTGGGCCGCCCCCCGTCCGGTGACCTCCTACAGTTTTGAGGCGTGAAGGGCCTGGACATCGGTGAACTCGATGAGGCCCCTGGCTCCTCCCTCGACACCGATGCCGCTCCACTTGATGCCCCCGAAGGGTTGCCCGGGGACGGCGGACTGGTGGGTGTTGACCCACGCCGTGCCGGCATCGATGCGGCGGGCCACCGCCGCTCCCCGTGCCAGGTCGCTCGTCCACACCGATGCCCCGAGACCGAAATGGGTCCGGTTGGCCCGCTGGATGGCGTCGTCAAGATCGCGGTAGCTGAGGATGGGCAAGGCGGGGCCGAACTGCTCCTCGTCGACGATCCTGGTGCCGTCTTCCAGACCGGTGAGGACGGTCGGCTCGTAAAAGTGCCCCGGGCCGCCGACGCGGCGGCCTCCGGTGGCAACGGCGGCGCCGCTTGCGACGGCGTCGTCGACGAGCTCCGCGACGCGGTCGAGTTGCGTGGTACTGGTCAGCGGCCCGAGGTCCACCCCTTCCAGGGAGCCGTCGCCGACCTTGAGGGCGGCCGCCTTTTCCACCAGGGCAGCCACGACATCGTCGTAGAGCCTTTCAGGCACGTAGACGCGCTTGATGGCGACGCAGACCTGACCACAGTTGCTGAAGGCGTTCGCGAAGACGCGGCCCGCCATCTCGTCAAGGTCGACGTCGTCGAGCAGGATCGCAGGGTCGTTACCGCCGAGCTCCAGGGTGACCTTCTTCAAATCGGGTGCCGCGGCAGCCGAGATTTTCTTGCCTGTGGCCACCGAGCCAGTGAAGCTGACGTGCCGGGGTACCGGGTGGGCGCACATGGCAGCACCTAGTTCGTTGCCACCGGAAACGACGTTCAGCACCCCCGGGGGAAAGACGGGGCGGAGGAGTTCGCCAAGCCGCAGGCAACTGAGAGGGGTGAACGGGGAAGGTTTCAGGACCACGGTGCAGCCCGCCGCCAGCGCCGGCGCCAGTTTGGCTACCGCTGTCCCGACGGGAAAATTCCACGGGGTGATCGCCGCCACCGGCCCCACTGGCCGGTGAACCACCTCGACGAACGTCCGCTCGTCGTCCCGCACTATCTCGCGGGGGAGCTCCAGCCGTGCGAAATACCTAAGGTCAGAGCACGCGTCGGCCAGTTCACTGCGGGCCTCGGCAAGGGGCTTGCCCTGCTCGTGAGTTATGAGGGAAGCGAGGTCTTCGAGCGCGCCCTCCACGGCATCAGCGGCAGCAAGGAGGCAGCCGCGCCGTGACTGTTCGTCGTCCTTCCACTGGTCGAACGCTCGCTGGGCCGCCTCCATCGCGTCGTCGAGCTGGGCCGGCGAACACTCCGGCGCCCGACCGTATATCTCGCCAGTGGCTGGGTTTTCGACGTCGAAATAATCGGTCCCTTCCACAAAGCGCCCAGCTATGGTCATGCCGATGTTTATCAATGCCTGTCCTTTCAGTGAATAGCTGCAGGGCCCGCCGTCGGGCCAACCTCCTTCGCGTCGAACGCAGCCGCGATCTCGGCGGCGAGGCCCATCATGAGCCCCGCCACCTTTTCGGTGTCTGCGACCTGAAGCCGAAGAGCGGGGCCGGAAACAGAGATAGCTCCTCTGGCCGGGCCCCACGGCACCGGGACGGCGACACATCGTACGGCGATCTCCTGCTCCCCGTTGTCGACGGCGTAACCGCACTGTCGCACTTCGCGGAGCTCGTCGAGCAGTTCAGCTGGGTCGGTTTTGGTCCGCGGTGTCTGAGCGGGCATCCCGGTCCGAGACAGGATCGCGAGAACCTCGTCGTCCGGTAATTGTGCAAGCACCGCCTTGCCGACGGCCGTGCAGTGAGGCATCACCCGCCTGCCCAGCTCCGTGAACATACGCATACTGTGCTTTGACGGCACTTGGGCCACGTACACAACCTGGTCGCCGTCGAGGAGGGCAAAGTTGGCGGTCTCGTCGGTCGCCTCCACCAGCCTGGCCAAGGACGGCCGAGCCCACGAGCCGAGCATCCTCCCCGCGCTCTCTCCCAGGCGCACGAGCGTAGGCCCCAGCGCATAATCACGAGTAGGCAGCTGGCGCACATAGCCACAGGCCACGAGCGTCCTCAGCAGGCGGTGCGTCGTCGCCGGCGCCAAGCCCGCCATTTCTGCCAACTCCGAGACGCTCGTACCGCTGGGAGGATCGCCCAGGAGCTGAAGCAGCTTGAGACCTCGTGCCAACGACTGGACCCCGCCAGCATCGCGAGTAGCGGTCAGGGCGTCATTCACCACCTTTGCATGCCACCTGCAGAATAGAAATTCTATAACGTGAAATGAAGGTGTCTGTCAAACCTTGCGCGGCACGGCACGCCGACATGACGCCGTGGCCCCCGGGTAGCCGATCAATCCCCAGCGGTGGACGGCTAAGGTTCGCCCGCACGCTCTGTGCAGAACTTTTCGTCAGCTATCATCTGAGTTCGTGACCTGTACAATTGTTCGGCCGTCCTACGCGGCCGCGCACCTGCCGACCAGCGCCGCCTCCCCGCTCTACGAGCAGGGCCTGACGGTGAAGCTGCTTGGCCGCCGACTGGAGCCTGCAGTTGCCCTCTGAGGAGGCGACCCGGGTTTCGAGCGCGGTAGCGCCGCCAGCGACCGAGGAACAGCGCTTACGTGCCGATCTCGTCGCCTGTGGGCGCAAGTTACTGTCGCGGGGTCTGCTGACGCAGACCTCCGGCAACCTGAGCGTACGTGTCGGCAACCATGTCTATATCACCCCCTCGTCTCTCGAGTACGACCGCATCGAACCCGACGACATCGCCGTTCTCCACCTCGACGGCTCTGTTTTCTCGTGTCGTGCCGGGAGGTCGCCGTCTTCGGAGACGCCCTTACATTGCCTGGCCTACCAAGTACGGCCCGACGTTTCGGCGATCGTGCACACCCACTCCGGTTACGCCACCACGCTTGCCGTCCTCGGGCTGCCTATCCCGGCGGTGCACTACATGATCGCCGTCCTCGAGGTCACCGAGGTCGCCGTGGCCCCCTACGCCACGTACGGGACCGAGCAGCTCGCCCGCAACGTGCGCGACAGCTTCCCCGCCCCGGCCCGAGCGCTGCTGCTTGCCAACCACGGGATGGTCGCCGTTGGTCGCTCCCTCAAGCACGCTGCCGACGCCGCCGAGTCCCTCGAGCACCTCGCCGGTCTGTACTACCGAGCCTTGCTCGCAGGCAAGCCGAACGTGCTGAGCGACGCCCAGATGGCCGAGGTCTTCGAGAAATACCACGCCAAGGTACCCCCGGCGGCTCGCGCAAGCGACTTCGGGCTCAGCGGGCTGGCAGAGGGGGCGGTGTGAGCGGGCGCGGGACCGTCAACCGCTACCAAATAGGCGCCCTTACCGGCGGGCGGGCATCCGCGCCGGCGACGGTAAGAGCCCCGTCCATCCCAACCCGAAAGGCTGGTCCAACATCATGACCGACTCTGGTGCCGCAGCACCGCTTGTCATCACGGCGACGCCCAACAACAGTTGGCTGCACCCCGACGCCGGCTACCCGCGGGCTCCGGACGAGGTAGGGGCCGAGTCGGCACGCTGCGAGCAGGCCGGCGCCTCCGTGCTGCACCTGCACTCTATGGCGGAGTGGAAGGACCTCGTCGAGGCGGTCCGGTCCTCGACGTCACTGCTCGTCCAGTGCGGGATGTCGAGCTTCGTGATCGGCGAACGCCAGGAGATCTTCGACCTGGGCGCGGACATGATCTCGGTCATTGCCAACCACCACGACGAGGCTTTCCCGCAGGGCGACTGCAACGTGCTGCACCCAAAGGAGGAGCTGCTCGCCTACTGCGAGAAGTGCATCCGGAGCGGTGTGCGACCGGAGTGGGAGATCTGGCACGCCGGCAGCGTCTGGAACCTCAACTACCTGCGTCAGCACACGGAGTTGGTACGGCCGATCATCTGTACGCTGTTTTTTGGGTGGCCCGGTGGGACCTGGAGCCCGCCCACCGTCGAGGAGTACCTGGCCCGCCGGCGGCTCATGCCCGAAGACTGCGTGGTCACCGTGAGCGTAATGGGCCCCGAGCGCTACGGCCTGCTCGCCGCCGCCATCGCGGGCGGCGACCATGTGCGCGTCGGCACGGAGGACTACCCGTTTACCCGCGACGGTGCCCCGGCCCAGGCGAGCCAGCTCGTCGCCGAGGTCGCAGCGCTGGCTGGTGCGATGGGCCGCGACGTGGCGACGCCAACCCAAGCGCGCCAGCTGCTGGGCTTTCCGGCCACCTCGGAAAGCCAGAGATGAGCGACGGAGGCAGCACGGAGCCGGACGGGCGTGGCGCCGGCGTGGTGGTCGTCACCGGCGCGGCGCGGGGGATCGGAGGGGCGATCGCCGAGCGCTTCGCTGGCGGGGGGTACGCGGTGCGGGGCCTCGATGTCGAAGCTGACGAGGGCCCTGCGGCACTCGAGGCAGGAACGGTAACGCTCGCCCGCTGCGACGTCAGCGTTGAGGAGGACGTGGCGGCTGCCATCAGTGACGTGGAGCGTCAGGCCGGCGCCCTCGACGTCCTCGTCAACGCCGCAGGGGTCATCGTCGTTGGCCCGGTGGAGGAGCTGAGCTATGCCGATTTCCGCCGCATGGTCGAGGTCAACCTCGGCGGCCAGTGGCTAACCGTCAAGTACGCCGTCGGTGCGATGAAGCGGCGCGGGCGGGGTGTGGTGGTCAACGTGGCGTCCGTGTCTGGCCACGTCGGCCAGGTCGACCACGTGATCTATGGGTCCACAAAGGGAGCGGTGATCGCCTTCACTCGCGCCCTAGCCCTCGAGCTGGCACCGTTCGGGATCCGCGCCGTCACAATCAGCCCAGGCTCGGTCGACACCGAGATGCTCCGAAGCGACGTACGCTCAGAGGCGGCGCGGCTCGGGCAGAGCTTTGAGGAACTACGCGCCGCGCGGGAGAACGAGCAGGCGCTGCGGCGCTGGGCAGACCCGTCGGAGATCGCAGGGCTGGCCTTCTTTCTCGCCTCCCCTGAGGCGGGGTTCATCACCGGCGCCGATGTGCTGATCGACGGAGGTTGGACTGCCCGCTAGACAAGTGGCCCGCACCGGGCCGAATATCCGCTCCAGACAAGGAGGATGACGCAATGTTCGCCCAGCAAGCGGAGCTGCACTCGGCAGGGCTGGACCAGTCCCGCCTCGTTGCCCTGCTCGAAAAGGAGGACCTGGCGGTCCTCGTCGCGACAAGCCCGGAAAGCGTTTTTTACACGACGGGCTACCCGACGCTACCGTCCAGTGGCAACCCGATCCTGTACTCGTTGCGTAACGTTTTCCCGTACTCCGTCGTTATCGGGCGAGGCGGGGACCGGCACCTCGTTTGCTGGGGCTTCTCGCTCCAGGACGTGAGCGTCGACACCGAGGAGGTGGTCGCGTTCAAAGACCGCGCCGAGGCTATGCGAATGCTCGGGGAACAGGTGGCGGCGTGCGCCACTGACGCCGGCAACGGTTCAGCCCGCGTCGGCATCGAGTCATCCTGCCCGTACGAGGTCGTCCAGCTGCTTGGGTCGCTGGGTGGTGTCGAGCTGGCGAACGCCGACCCGGTGCTGCGGGCGCTGCGCCGGCGCAAGTCGGTGCGCGAGGTGGAGCTGCTACAGCGCAGCGTCAAGGTGGCCGAGGGTGCGCTCGAGCGGGTGATCGCCTCGCTTCGCACCGGCGGCTCGCGCCTCGATGCCATCCGCCTCGCCAAGAGTTCGGTCCTCGAGCTCGGCGGAGACGGTGTGGGGCATGTGACGATGTCCTTCGGGCAGGCCAACCCCGAGATCGCGATCGACGAACCACTGCGCGATGGTGCACTCGCGGTCGTCGACGTCGGGGCCAAGTTCGCCGGCTACACCTCCGACTGCCGCCGCTACGCCTACGTCGGCGAGAAGGTCCCCGCCGTCGTGCTCGAGCAGCACGCCGCGATGTGCGGGGTGGTCGACGAGGTGGCCGAGGCGATGCGCCCCGGCGTCAGCTTCGCCGAGCTGATGCGCATCGGCCGGAACGGTTTCGCCTCGCGGGGGATCCCGCTGCTCAGCCGGTTCACCCATGTGGGCCACGGCATCGGTCTCGAGACCGAGGAGGAGTGGATCGACGACGACGAGTCGCGGGCCATCGAGGAAGAAATGGTGGTGGCGATCGAGCTTTATGCGGCCGCCGGCGATTATGGGTCGGTGGGCGACGAGGAGACTTACGTGATCCGTCCGAACGGGCCCGAACGCATCTCGTTGCTCGATCGCTCCATCCGCATGGTTGCGCCAGCGACTGAAAGAGCCTAGCGCACGTGCGCGTGAGCACAAGGAGGGGGTCACCAGCTGCCTAATGGATAATGGTTCGATGTCCGCCGTTTCGGAGCCGAGCTCACCTGAACTTGACGTCATAGGGAAGGCGGCGCGGCTCCATTACGAGTACGGGCTCACACACCAGGAAGTGGCGGAGATCCTGCATATTTCGCGGGTCAAGGTGACGCGTCTGCTCAAGCAGGCCCGGGACCTCGGGGTGGTGCAGATCCGCGTATTGCCCGATGTTTCGCCTTACGCAGGGCTTGAGACCGAACTGACCAGGCGCTTCAAGATCGACGAAGCCGTTGTGGTGCCGACGGTGGCCGACGAGCGCGAACAGCGGACCGCTCTTGCCCTGGCCGCGGCCCGTTACCTGCAACGCGTCCTCCAGCACGGCATGACCGTGGCCATCGGCCTGAGCAGGACGGTCGCCCTTGTCCCCCAGTTCGTAGTTGACGCGCGCCCCGTCTCCGCCACGTTTGTGTCCCTCGTTGGCGGCCTCCGCCGGGTCTCGATGGCAGCGAACCCCTACGAGGGGGCCGAGCGCCTCGCCCTACTTTTCGGGGGCAACGCCGAGCACCTGCTGGCTCCGGCGATCGCGGGTTCCCCCGCCATCGCCGAAGCCTTCCTGTCGGACCCGGCGAGCGCCCGTACTCTCGAACGCGCCGCACGAGCTGACGTTGCACTCCTTGGGGTGGGCGGCGTCTCCAGCCATACGACGCTCGTCGACGAGGAGGAACTCACGGCCGAGGAGATCTCGCGGCTGGTCAAGGCAGGCGCTGTAGGTGACGTCGCCGCTCGTTTTTTCGACGCTAACGGCGCGGCTGTGAAGCACGAGATCGACCGGCGGGTAGTCGGCCTGACACTGGCGCAGATCCGTCGGATACCGCTGCGCATCGTCATCGCGGGGGGGGCGGGCAAAGTGGACGCGATCGCGGGCGCATTGCGAGGGGAACTGGCCGCCGTCGTGGTACTGGACGCCAAGACGGCCAAACAGATCCTGAAGGACTCGGCGCCAAAGGCCCGGAATTAGGAAGCCGCCACCCCGGGTCAGTTTCGAACCGCTACGACCAGTTCAATTTCCACCGGGTAGTTACGAGGCAGACTGGCGACGCCGATGGCCGAGCGTGCGTGCAGCCCTCGCTCCCCGAAGACATCGACCATCAAGTCAGAAAAACCGTGCGCCACGGCCGCCTGGTCGAAAAAGTCAGGTTCGCTACTGACAAATACCAGTGCCTTCAATATAGCGCTCAGGCGGTCTAAGTCACCCACATGGTCCCGGATGCTCCGTAATAGTTGGACCCCCGTGGCGCGGGCCGCTAAGTAGGCATCGTCAACGCTGAGGTCGCGCCCAACCCGCCCCTGGTACAAGAGCTCGCCTTCGTTGTTGGTCGGGCCGTGCCCAGACACGAACAAAAGATCGCCGTACCGCCGGACAGGGATTATCCCTTTTCCACGCCCAATCTTTGTCGGCAAATGAATCCCCAGCTCGGCGAGCTTGTCTTCAGCAGTTCCCATTTGCGGTTCCCTCCAACTACTCAGCTGGTCTCATAGCTGTGGAACTCCTGGCTGCACTGTACCTTTTCCGTCGCCCGCACACCGGAAGCAGCGCGTACAGGGGTCAGGGCGGGTGGCGGGTGCGACGCGGTTGGCAGACGGCCCTGGCTACCGTGCCGGTTCTCTATTTGAGCGCCAGTACGTTCGGTGGCGAGGCGACGCCGCGCGCGAGGTTGAGAGGGGCGGAAGTTAGCAAGAAGGTGTACCGACGATCGCGCCAGCAATCCTGTGCCAGGCGGTCAAGGTCAAAGAGCTCGCCAATCGGCAGGCCAAGCATCGGGATCAGTCTGAGATGCAAGTGGAACTCGTAGGCGCTGGCCGGGTCGACCGCCGCAGCATCCCTTTTGGCCTGTGCCTCCAACGCTCCTATGGGCCAAAGCTCGAGGGCTGGATTATCGGCGCCCACCGCCGCGATGTGCATGTCCCACAGGACTTGGGCCATCCTCTCGGAAGGCCGAAGTCCCGGCGCCTTCAGCCTCTTCATGGTGGTCGACTCGGTGCGCGCTTCACTGTCGAGCGACCGGTACCAGGCGAGCCATCCTGTACGCACCAACAGAATGTCGCCCGGTTCCGTCGTTACCCCTTCTGACGCCAAGGCGGCCTCTAGGTCTTCGGGCTCAATGGGGTCGGGCGCGTCGAAGCGAAGCGGCCGCCCGGTGGCCTGCCGCCAGCGCGCCACGTCAGCCAGTACGCCCCGCCCAGCGATACCCTCCCGCGCCCAGTGGTGAACGCCGTGCTCGGAGTCGTCCAGGCCCCCGAAGTACCCGTGGCCTGGAAAGCATACGTGACGGAAACCGTCCCACTGGCTCGACACTTGCGTGTTCCAGTCTTGCAGCAGATCGTCCTGGAAGACGGCCGAGCCACGACGAACCTCGTGACGAGAACGCGGCCGTCCGAACAACGGGGGCTCCGGCAACTCCAGGGCGAGGTTGAGAGGGAACACGAGGCCGGTCGTCACCAGGCGGCTGGCTCGGACGACACGTTCCGGCGATAGGAGGTTGAGACAGCCGAAGGCACTGCGATCTCCCCAGACATCCCATGCGTGCCGGATCCCGTTCTTCTCGGGGAGGTCAGCATATGAGGGCACGTCGCGCATATGCCTCCTCCTGCCTCTGGTCTTGGATGACGATCCGGGGACACACCGGTATCTGGGGGATCTAACTTCCTGTCGGGGAACAGCGGACTTCAGCACGGACCTCTTGCCGCGTCCAGCATATTGATCTCGTTGGCTCGCGGTGATGTACTTGCTGAGCGTGAAGCGGCTTAGCGGCGGGCCCGCTTTTGCCGGAGGTGCCAAAGCTTGACGCTGCCCTGCGTACACAGACGCGTTTGGAGTTGAAGCGCCTGGACGCGTAATTCCCAGTTACCACGGTCTACGTCATTCACGATCGGGCCGAGCCGGTGACCATGGAGGACCGCATCGTACTTATGCGGGAAGTTCTTAGCGCGGGATGGGCTCAGAATTCTGGCGAAAGACAAAGCTGGGGGGAAGGGCGCAACCCGGGGGTTGCGCGCCGGGGTTCGGTGCGGAGGACGTCAACTTGTCCGGGGGGACCGCCAGCTCTCGCTCGGTTATGTGGTCGCCGGGCTCCCGCGTCCCGGTGGGGTTACGGACTTAGATCGGAGGTTGCGGGTTCTGAGGGTACTGGTCCTGGTGGGGGACGGTTTGGCTGGCGCCCGGGAAGGGTGGCAGAGGCAAGGTCGAGGTGTATGCGGCGAGGGTCGCCGGCCCGCTTGTGTCCGGCAATACCGGCGGCACCTGGTCGCGTGGCCCGAACTGGAACGCAGTGGTGAGGTCGCCCAGGGTCTGCAGCCGGTACTGGCTGATGTTCGTGGGCTCGACGCCGGTCAGCGCCTTGAGGAAGCGCAGGATCGAGGTGTGGTCGAACGGGTCGTGTATGACACGCCCGCCGGCGGTCCAGGGCGAGATGATCAGGCACGGGACCCGGAACCCCGGACCTACAGGGAGGCCGTCCCCCGGCGTCCCTCCGGGAGAGGTGAGCGTCACGAACTCGTCGGGCGTGCCCGCGGGCGGCGTCGGCGGAGGAACGTGGTCGAACAGGCCATCGTTCTCGTCGTAGCTCAAGATGAACACCGTCTTGGCCCAGACGTCCGGGTTGGCCGCAATGGCGTCGATCTTGCTGGCTACGAAGGTGGCACCGTTGGCGGGTAGGTACGCAGGATGTTCGCTGTCTGTACTTGTCGGGAATATCCAACTTACCGTTGGTAGCTGGTCGTTTATCGCGTCGTACTCGAACTTGCCCTCCGGGTAGACGACCATGGCGTTTTGGTAGAGAGGGGAGGTCGTGGGTGCTTCCTGGTACTGCTTGAAATATTCGAGCACGTTCGTGCCGTAATTGTCCGATTGCTGGTAACAGCGCCAACTGACACCCGCGGCCGTGAGTTGTTCGGGATAAGTCGTCCAGGTATAAGTCCCGTTCGTGACGTTGTTGTCAAGGGCCGGGCCGCCATTTTCTCCATTGGGGTCGATCGTCCCCGTTATCCACATATAACGGTTCGGATGGGTGGGGCCAAGGACCGAGCAGTAATAGTTATCGCAAAGAGTGAACGCATCTGCGAGCGCCCATTGGAAAGGGATGTCAGCTCGCACGTAATAGCCCATGGTGAAGGGGCCGTTGGACCCGTCGGCGGCGAGGTGAGCCGGCAGCCAGTTGTCCATTTTCCCATTGTCCCAAGCTGAGTGCTGGACAAGCCACGCATGACTGGTAGAGGGAATGGCCTGGGCACCTGTGGTCATAGTGTCGAGGTGGTAAGGCAGCAGGTAGCCGTCGGGGTTTTGGGGGTCCGGCTGATAAAAGACGCTCCGCCCCGTGCTCAGCGTCAGTGCCGTGGGGTCGTCAAAACCCCGCACGCCGGCCCTGGTCCCGAAATAATGGTCGAACGAGCGGTTCTCTTGCATGAGGATAACGACGTGCTCGATGTCCTGGATCCGCCCGTTGCTCGGAGGCGGCTGGGCCAAAGCTCTGGCCACATTAGGCGGTAGTAAATTCGCGGCCCAGGCTGCCCCGCCAAGAGCGGCGGCCGACCCTAGGAACCGTCTCCGACTGAATCGCGGTCCGCTCGGGATACTCGAGTCGTTCTGTCCCATGACCTGTCCTCCTCAAGTTGTCGCGTGCCGTGATATTGCCGGACCAAGCTGAAGGGCCGTCGACTCAGAGGTGACCAGGACGTGTACCGAAAGCGAACACTTCACGAGCGAGACCGGCGGGGTGGCGCCGGTGCCGGGCTCGGTATGAGGGGTCGCGCACTGGCAAGGCCGCAGGTGAGCCTCGTATGGGCGGGCGGACGCCGGCTACGGCCTGGTCAGGACCGCGTCTGCTGTAAGCGTCGGTCGGGTACATCCGCCCGGGTCGGTGACGACGGTGGTCCGGTCACCAACCGGTCGCCCGTGGCCGCCTGACCAGACGCATACCCGCCGAGACAGACGCCTACCCGCTGAGAGAGAAGTATCTGGACGGGCACACCGGTATCCGGTTAATAGTGAACGAACCCGTTGTGGCAGGGCTAGCAGCCCAGGTCCTCGTAAAGGCAGATGGGCCCATAACGACAGGTCAGCCGTAGGATCCAGCTAGGACCAGTGCACGGCAGACGGAGTGCGCAGCGGCGGCGATCGGGGTGACCGAGGGGACTCGAACCCCCGACCTCCAGGGCCACAACCTGGCGCTCTAACCAACTGAGCTACGGCCACCACGGACTTCTCAGTTTGCCACAAGCCCAGGCCAGCGGAACAAGCACCAAGGAAGCGCGCTCCCGTCAGCTGATGGAAGCGCATAGCGCGGAGGATGAAAGGGGCGCTCAAGTGCGGTACCAGGCGCAGGACGGGGATCTGGTCCGCCTCTACCTGGACAACATCGGCAAGTACCCGCTGTTGACCCAGGACGAGGAGGGGAGCCTGTCAAAGGCCATTCAGGAGGGTCAAGACGCCAAGGAGGAACTGGCGCGAGGCGAGGCCGACGACGCCACGAAAAGCGTCCTCCTGGCCGCCGTGCAACGGGGTGAAACTGCAAGCGACCAGTTCATTAACGCCAACCTCCGGCTGGTCGTGTCCATCGCGAAGAGGTACCAGTCGACTGACCTGCCCCTCTTGGACCTCATCCAGGAGGGGAACCTCGGCCTCATGCACGCGGTGACCAAGTTCGACTGGCGCAGGGGCTTCAAGTTCTCGACGTACGCCACGTGGTGGATCAAGCAAGCCATAAGTCGAGGCATTGACAACACGTCCCGTACAATCAGGCTCCCGGTCCACGCGGGCGACCAGGTGCGCCGGCTCGTTCGGGCAAAACAGCAGCTAGAGGCGC
>JASHVH010000492.1 GCA_030039575.1 Acidimicrobiales bacterium
GGGTACCTAAGGCGCAAGACCGAGGCCGGAGGCGAGCCCCGGCTCATCCATACGGTGAGGGGTGTCGGCTACGTCATGCGCCTGCCGACGGAGATGAGGGGGTGAAAAGGCCAGGGGTGAAAAGGACTGGCCGCTCATGGCCATGGAGCTGAACTGGGCCCCTCAGAACCGCTGGCAAAGGGGTGACCCTGGCCCGCCAGATCCACTGGGCCCCTATCCCCTGCCGCCGCCCATAGCCCCTCCGCCGCCTCAGGCCCAGCCGGGTGGCGCGCGCCCTGCCGACGGCGCCGAGGACGCGGTGCCGACGGAAGGGGACCTCGGGCCGGAGGAGGGCCCTCAAGGACCTCTGCAAAGGCGGCGCACAGCGGGCCGGTTCCCGTTGGCGTGGCTGCGCAAGGTCAGCTTCCGCAGCCGCATAAGCATCCTCGTCGGCGTGGCCGTGGGCATCGCCGTCGCCCTCGCCTCGCTGGTGTCTTACATCGCCGTCAGCCGCCAGCTGGAGGACCAGGTGACCTCCAATCTCCAAAACGCGGTCGCTTCTCTGTCGCGCCCTGGGGCACTCCCGCTAATTCCCAGCCCGAGCGGTACAGGTTATGAGGTGCTCCCAGACGATTTTGTCCGGTTCCAGGAGCGTACTGGAGATGCCCTCCAGGTCATCACTCAGAACAGCTTTGAATCCGGGTACAACAAACGGTTTTTCCCGATGTCCGCCGGTGCCGAGGAGGCGCTGAAGGAAAACCCGGACAACGCGGTCCCGGTGTTCGAAACGGTAACAGCCACCAACGGTGCCAGTTACCGGGTAGTAGACGACCCGACCGATCTCAGGGGGTGGGTTGTCCAAATCGGTTACCCCCTGACAGATGTCGACAACACGCTCGCCTTCCTCCGGGTGGCCCTCATACTGGTCGCACTTGGTGGCGTGGCTCTCGCTGCAGGCCTCGGGTGGGCCGTCGGGCGGGCCAGCATCAGGCCGGTGGAAGACCTCACGCTAACTGTCGAGCACATAACCGCCACCCAAGACCTCTCCTCGACCATCGATGATGAGGGCAACGACGAGTTGGCCCGGTTGGCCCGCAGCTTCAACGCCATGCTGGCCGCTCTGGCCGCGTCGAAGGACCAGCAGGCCCAGCTCGTCTCCGACGCCGGCCACGAACTGCGTACCCCCCTCACCAGCTTGCGGACCAACATCGAGGTCCTTATTCGGACCAAGGACCTCCCGGCGGCCGACCGCGAAGAGCTCCTGGCAGACGTCGATGCTCAGTTGCAGGAGCTGTCGACTCTCGTCGGTGACCTCGTCGACCTGGCCAGAGACGACGAAAAACAGCAGGCCGAACCGGTACTGGTCAACTTCGACGAGCTGGTGGAGCACGCCGTCGAGCGGGCGCACCGCCGGGCCACGTCGCTTGATTTCGACGTCTCCCTCGAGCCCGGCCAGGTGTACGCCCAGCCGGCCCTGCTGGAACGAGCGGTCATGAACGTCCTCGACAACGCGGCCAAGTGGAGCCCTCCGGGCGGGCATGTCGGCGTAAACCTCGAAGCGAACGGGAGCTGGCGCCTCACGGTGACCGACCAGGGCCCGGGCATTGCGCCCAAGGACCTGCCCCACGTTTTCGAGCGTTTTTACCGTGCGCCAACCGCACGGTCGATGCCGGGTTCCGGCCTGGGCCTGGCGATAGTGAAGCGGGTGGTCGTGGACCACGGCGGCAGCATCGAAGTCTCCTCGCCGCCTGACGGCGGCACCAAGGTAGAGATCGTGCTACCTCTGGACGCAAGTTCGGATCCGGCGAACGGTAACGGCGCCTCTGGTCAGGAATTCGGCACTGAGGAACTGGACGCTCAGGGACTTGGCACTTAGGAGCCTTGGCCTTCAGGGACTTGGCCCTCAGGGTCTAAGTTCTCCTGTGGCTGGTCTTCGGCGCCATCGGGGCCGGGTGGGAGCGGTGGCGGTACGGTCGGGAGGATGGCGGTCGGTGGCGCCGGCGGAGCGTACGCAGGCGTAGCAGGCGGCGCCGGCGGGGACGGGGCTGGCGGGTTCGGGACTGGCGCCGGCGCAAAAGACGAGCCCGCGGCCGGCTCTTTATCGGCATCGATGGAAGACAAATTACGAAGGGCGACAATTTCGCCCAGCGCCCAGACGATCGCTACTATGCCGATGGCCACGTCGGCGAGGTGTAAAAGCAGGTCGTCCACCACGACCGCAAAACCGTTATCGGTAAAGGCGTCAAACGCGCCGATGATCCCGATAACGATCGATAGCACCCCAAGCGCGAAGAAAAGCGTGAGGGCGGCGTCGAGCAGCTGCCGGCCCAGCTCGTTCGTCTGGGGGCCGTGCAACCGCGCTATTAGCGTCAAGACCACCACAGTCACGGGAGCCCCGACGTACAGGAGCGGGCTGGCCAGGAACAAGCCCGCCACACCGGCGTGGAAACTTATGGAAAAGCCGAGCACGAGCCCGGCGATCACAGCCAGCCAGATGGCCACCATGTACGACAGCGCCGCGATTTCCCAGGTATAAGCAGCGAAAGGCCGGTGCGCGTCGTGTACTTGGCTCGGGATGAACTTCGACAAGCCCTTGTCGACCACGGACAACCTCCCAGTGGGCAGTAACTGCCCTAGTTAGCACCGCCGTCATCGCGAGTCAAGCATTTGGGCGACAGGCCCAGGGCCTCCAGGTCTGCCGGCGAGTCGACATCGGCAAAAGCGCGCCATGCTCCAGGCGCCGCCCATTCACTTTCGCCCGGAAATGAGACCCCTGGGCGAGCCAGCAAAGCCTTCATCGATCGTTCGCCCGCTAGGACAAGCGCTTCTACGGCCGCCATGTCCTCCGCTGACCAGCGGGCGCAAAGCGGTTGGGCCCGGCCGGCCACAAGGGGGACGACGGAGCCTTCGCCTGGCCAAGCGCCGAGCTGGACCAGCACGGCGGGGTTCATGAACGGGAGATCGCAGGCCAACACCAGCACAGGCCCCTCATGGCCAAGGCTGCGCAATTGCCGTCCGCCGGCCCAAATCGCCACCAGTGGCCCTGCTCCCGCAGGCGCCTCCAGCACGCTGGGTAACCCTGACACCCCCGGCCCTACCTCTACGACCGGGGCGGTTACCGCCTCGAGCACACCGGCCAGGCGGACCGCGTTGGGTGCCCCCTCAACTGACAACAAGGCCTTGTCGAAGCCCATGCGCCGGCTGGCCCCGCCGGTGAGCAATATCCCAGCCACTTCTTGGGTTTTAGTCACCGACCAAACACGGGAGGGCCGGCGCACCGCGTGGCGTGCCTTTGTCCCCGGGACATCTATAAATCGGGCGAACCGGTTGGGGCGGGCCGGGCCCAGCGCCAGGTGGCGCTTACCCGGGGGCCTGAGGCTGCGATTTTCGGCACGCCGTGCTCGAAAAGTGCCTGGCAAGCTCCTCCCATCACCAGCAGGTCGCCGGAGGCGGGCCGGAAATCGGACGAGCGCCCACCACCGGACGGCCGCAGCAGGAACGGCCTGGTGGCGCCGAGGGTCACTATGGCCACGACGGTGTCGCTCAAGAGCCGTAACTCCCGGTCGCCGTGGAACGCCACGCTGTCGCGCCCGTCTCGGTAGTAATTGAGGCCCGGGCCTAGCAGCGGTACGCGGTAGATCCGCTCCAACTCCTCTCCCACCATCTTGAGCCCGGGGTGGGGGAGGTCCTCTCCGTCGCCCCGCCGCCAAGTGAGCCTTGGTTCGTCGACCACCCGGTCGTACATACGCCGGCGATGGTGGCCCCACGGGACGTCCCTGATCAGCTCCTCGCACATCGTGTCAGCGCCTAGCAGCCACCCCCGGCGGACCTCCACCCAGGCGCCGCCGTCCAGTTCGGTCCGTTCAGGAACGGCGCCCTCGTTGATGCCGGCGTCGCCCGCACCGAACAGCCCGAGCTGCAATTCAGACATAGCGTCCCATGCTACCGATCAAACGTGTGTTTGGTAAGGGCTTGCCGCCGGGGGTGCACCCGGCGGCGCCGCAGCGGAACTATCCTGCGCCTCATGGTTACAAGCACCGTCCTCCCGGGTGCCTGCAGGGACGTTCGCCGGGTGGACGCCACGTCCGGCAAATGACACCGTTTTACGTCGCCGGAGTGTGCCTGGTAGTCGCCCAGCTACTGGGTATTTACGCGCTGGTCAGCCGGAAGGCCGACTTCACTTTCGCCCTGATAATGCTGCTGTTGGTCGTCGTGGCCCTGGCGTCGGGCGCCGACGGCGTCTACCGGCAGCTCCACTGACTACTGGGCGCTGGCGCCGCCCCCGCCCGCCGCCCCCTCACTTCTTCAGCTTGGTCTTAGTGGGCCCCATAACCTGGCAGTTTGCGAATGTCGTTGCCCTCTGACCCCGCTGTAGCCCAAACCCGGAGCCGTTCGCGGCCCGCGCCCGGGCCGACCACGGCTTCCCGAAGTCCCGGCTCAAGCGCCGCCGACCGGATTGTTATGTCTGGTGTCTCGAAGACGTTCCCGGCTTTGGCCTGGCCGGCCCTCGACCACCTCGACCTCGTTATCGAGCGCGGGAGCTTCTTCACCGTCATAGGCCCCAGCGGGGCCGGCAAGTCGACGCTCCTGCGCGTGCTGGCCGGGCTGGTCCGGCCGGACTCGGGCGAAGTGTCCGTTTTCGGCGAGGCTCCCGCCGAGGCGAGCCGGTCCAAACACCTGGGCTGGGTGCCGCAGTCCCCTGCGCTCCTGCCGTGGCGGACGGTGCTCGAAAACGTCAGGCTCCCGCTCGAAGTCAACCGCCGCGCCCACTGCGACGAGCGTGACCCGGAACAGCTCCTCGAGCGCCTCGGCCTGGGGCCGGCGAAGTCCATGCTGCCGGCCCACCTGTCCGGAGGGATGCGCCAGCGCGTCGCCATCGCCCGCGCCTTCGCCTTCGCTCCCCCGCTGCTCCTGATGGACGAGCCCTTCGGCGCTCTCGACGAAATGACCCGGGAGCACGTGGCCCACCTGCTGCTGGAACTGTGGCAGGCGGAGCGGCCGACGGTGGTGTTCGTGACCCATTCGGTCACCGAAGCCGTCGTCCTTTCAGACCAGGTCGCCGTGATGGGGGAAGGAAAACTGACCGACCCGGTAGACATCACCTTGCCCCGGCCCCGCCGAGAAGGGGTGGAGGACACCGCGCCGTTCCACGAGCTCACCGGAGAGCTGCGTACCCGGCTGAAAAAGGCTTTCATTGCGACGGCCACCTGACCTTCTCCGGCCGGGGATCTGGGCCCCGCCGATAGTCGCCCTCGGCCTTCTCCTCGGGATCTGGCAGTTGCTCGCCGTCCATTACCGGTATTTGCTGCCGACGCTGGGCTCGGTGGCGAGCCAGCTGGCCGACAACCCGACCACGTACCTGGCGAACGCCGGTGACACCCTTTCCGAGGCCCTGCCCGGCGTGGCCATCAGCTCGGCGGTGGCTTTGTTGCTCGCCCTGGCGATGACCCAGTCGCGCATCGTCACCCGCGCCCTGCTCCCTTTGGCGGTGGTGCTCAACGTCACCCCGCTCATCGCCATCGCCCCCGCTCTGGTCGTCGCTTTCTCTTTCAGCCGCACGCCGAAGATCCTGCTGGTGGGGTTGATCACGTTCTTCCCGGCGCTGATCTACAGCCTGACCGGCCTGCGCTCAGCCGACCCGCAGGCCATGGAGGTCCTCGAGACTCTTCACGCCTCCCGGTGGGAGACCCTATGGCGCCTTCAGCTCCCCTCGAGCCTGCCTTACTTGTTCGCTGCCGCCAGGGTGGTCGTGCCGCTCAGTATCGTCGGGGCCGCCGTGGCCGAAATGGTCTCTCCCGGTACGTCGAACGGCCTCGGGTTGGTCATCAACACGGCCTCGCAGAACTCGCAGTTGGACATTGCCTGGGCCGGCATCGTCACCCTGGTCTTTTTCGGCCTGTTGATGATGGCCATAGTTGTCATTGCGGAAGGGCGCGTCCTGCACTGGCGCGGTTTCAGGTAGGCCGGGGGGGCGCCCCGTTCTCCCGTCGGTGCCCGGGGTATTCTTTCGGCGGTCCTTCCCTTCCGCGTGTGCGGCCGGGACCACCTCGAACGGGAGAAGGTCGCGCTAGATGCCTCACTGCGTACAAGAGCCCACCTCAGATGA
>JASHVH010000493.1 GCA_030039575.1 Acidimicrobiales bacterium
CGTACCGCGTCAGGGGCCACCTGATCGCCCACCTGGACCCGCTCGATTGGAAAGAGCCCGTCATGCACGCCGAGCTCGACCCGGGCACGTACGGCCTCACGGTGTGGGACCTCGACAGGGAGTTCCAGACGCAGGGCTTGGCCGGCAAGGGACGAATGCGCCTCGGGGACATCCTTTCCCTTTTGCGTGACGCATACTGCCGAACAGTCGGCGTCGAGTACATGCACATCATGGCGCCGGAGCAAAAGAGCTGGATCCAGCAGCACGTGGAGGGCGTACCGACCGACCTCGAGCCAGAGGAACACCGCCATATCCTGGCCAAGCTCAACGCGGCCGAGGCGCTGGAGCGCTTTTTGGAGACGAAGTACATCGGCCAGAAGCGTTTCGGCCTGGAAGGAGCCGAGTCAGCCATACCGCTCCTGGACGCGCTGCTAGGTTCCGCGGCCGATCAGGGCCATGAGCACGCCGTCATGGGTATGGCCCACCGTGGGCGTTTAAACGTGCTCATAAACATCTTGGGCAAGAGCTATCAGGAGCTCTTCGGCGAGTTCGAAGGCAACCTCGACCCCTCGAGCGTCCAGGGGTCGGGCGATGTCAAATACCACAAGGGTTTCAGGGGGACCTTCCGGTCCCGGACAGGCCACCATCTCGACGTGTTCCTCGCTTCCAACCCTTCCCACCTCGAAGCGGTCGGGCCGGTGGTCGAGGGGATGGCGCGGGCCCTACAGGACCAGATCTCCGCCGGCAGTGAGCCGCGACTTACCGGCACCGCCCCGCACGACTTGGTCTTGCCCGTGCTCGTGCACGGTGACGCCGCCTTCGCGGGCCAGGGCGTGGTGGCCGAGACGCTCAACATGTCGGCTCTGGACGCCTACGAGACGGGTGGCACCGTGCACCTGGTGATAAACAACCAGCTTGGGTTTACGACGAACCCGGAATCGGCGCGGTCCTCCGTGTATGCCACGGACGTGGCGAAGATGGTCCAGGCCCCAATTTTCCATGTCAACGGGGACGATCCCGAGGCATGCACAAGGGTGGCTCGATTGGCGTTGGCGTTCCGCCAGGAGTTCCACAAAGACGTCGTCATCGATATGGTCTGCTACCGGCGCTACGGCCACAACGAGCAGGATGACCCTTCGCTCACTCAGCCGCTTCTTTACCAGCTGATAAAAGAACATCGAAGTGTCAGGAAGCTGTACACGGAGGCTCTCGTCCGCAGGGGCGATATCACCCTCGACGAGGCCGAAGCCGCGCTGGCTGATTTTTCCCGTCGCTTGCAGGTGGCCCTGGACGAGACCAGAGCATCGGCCCCACCACTGGTGACAACCTTGCCGCCGCCCGCCCCGACCCCGAAGTCGTTCCCGCCAGTGTGCACGGCTGTCCAACGCGGCCGGCTGCAGACGGTTATAGACGCACTTTCCCAGGCGCCGGAGGGTTTCACCCTCCATCCAAAAGTGGCCCGCTTGATCGAAAGTCGCGACAAGCTGTGGGCCTCGGGCCAAGTGGACTGGGCGCTCGGAGAGACGCTCGCCTATGGGACGGTGGTGCTCGACGGCCACGATGTCAGGCTCTGCGGGCAGGACACCCGCCGAGGGACTTTTGGCCACCGAAACGCGGTCTATGTCGACTACCGGACCGGTGCAGAGTTTATCCCGCTTTCGGAAATGGCACACGAAGCCCAGGACGGTACCGGCCGGTTCTTCGTCTACGACTCGTTGCTCTCTGAGTACGCCGCCCTTGGTTTTGAGTACGGCTACTCGCTGTTCTCGCCGGGAGCACTGGTGGCGTGGGAGGCTCAGTTCGGTGATTTCGTCAATGGTGCTCAGGTAATTATCGACCAGTTCCTGGTGGCGTCCGAGGTGAAGTGGGAGCAGGCTTCCCGGCTCGTGTTGCTGCTCCCGCATGGTTACGAAGGCCAAGGACCGGAGCATTCTTCCGCCCGCGTCGAGCGTTTCCTCGAGCTGAGCGCGGAGGACAACATATGCGTGGCCAATGTGACGACGGCAGCCCAGCTTTTCCATCTGTTCCGCCGGCAGGTGCTCCTTCCCGTGAGCAAGCCGCTGGTGCTTTTCACCCCCAAGCGGTACTTGCGTGGCCGCGAAGCGTACAGCCGGGTCGATGAGCTCACCAGCGGTGAGTTCAAAGAAGTTATCGACGACGACGTCCTCGCGTCGACCGTCCGCCGGGTGGTGCTCGCTACGGGGAAGGTGGCCCTCGACCTCCTGGTGGCCCGGGACGAACGGGGTTTGGACGACGTCGCCGTGGTGAGGGTCGAGCAACTGTACCCGTGGCCCAAGGAGCAGATCGCATCCGTACTGTCCCGCTACGACCAGGCCACGGAAGTCATCTGGGCGCAGGAAGAGCCGGCCAACATGGGCGCCTGGGACTTCGTGCGCGACCGCCTTGGTGGCTTGGTCACAAACGGCCGGAGTTACGGTCACGTAGCCAGGCCTCCTTCGGGCTCGCCGGCGACAGGCAGCCACACGCTCCACGAGTTGGAGCAAGCCGACATCCTCGAAAGAGCGCTCGGTCGTCCCTGACGTAGCGGGCAGCCCGGGCGCAAGGGTGGCTGGGGGCCTCGCCGCAGCGAGGATGTCCCAAACAACGCCGGCGGGGTGGCACACTGGTCGACATGGGTACATGTGACTGCCGGCCCGACCTGTCCCGCGAAATAGCGGTTGGTTCGCCGGGACGGTGAGCTGGCAGCGGCATTGTGCCCATGGCCCGGAGGTCCTTTGAAAAAAGCGATGAGCGCCACGTTGGCCCGCTCGGGACGGCCTCGATGGGATGACAAAACAGGAGAAAGATGCCAGCTCGTCACGTAGTGGTCGACGGCTCCAATATGGCGACGGAAGGTAGCTCTCTGCCCAGCCTCAAACAGTTGGACGAGGCAGTGCGTGAGTTCCTCATTGAGAACCCGGACGACATCGTGACGGTTGTCGTCGATGCCACCTTTGGGCACCGGATCCCCCCGGAGGAGCGGAAGCGTTTTGAACAAGCCGAATCCGCGGGCGAGATCGTCAGCCCCCCAGCCGGGGCGATAGGGCGAGGCGACGCCTTTTTATTGAGAGTGGCGGACAAGGTCGGTGCCGTCGTGCTCTCGAACGATTCGTTCCAGGAGTTCCACGGCGAGTACGAGTGGCTCTTCGACAAGGGGCGGTTGATCGGCGGGAAGCCGGTACCGGGCGTCGGCTGGATCTTCACTCCCCGTACCCCGGTGCGGGGCCCCAAAAGCCGGGAGTCTGTCAAGGAGGCGAAGCGCAAACGTCATGCCGAGAAGGTGGAGGAGCCCTCGGAAAGCGGCTTGGACATGGCGGCCGAGCGGTCTCGGGGCCACGGCGGTGACCGCAAGTTGCAGCGGGCCATTGCCGCCGCCGTAGAGGAAGCGGTCGAACCGGCCAAAGGGGGGCACAAGCGCCGGCGGAGACGGCGAGGAGGCGAAGTGCCCTCGGAGCCGCTCAACGAACCGTTCAATTTCATCACCTTTATTGCCGCCCACCAGTTGGGTGATGAAGTCGAAGGCACCGTCGACGAGTTTGCCTCGCATGGGGCGTTCATCTCCGTAGACGGGGCTCGTTGCTACCTCCCGCTGTCGGCCATGGGAGATGTGCCGCCGCGTTCAGCGCGCGAGGTGCTGCGCAAAGCGGAGAGGCGGGTTTTCGTGGTCCAGGCTTTCGACGCCATGCGACGCGGCATCGAACTGGCGCTACCCGGGTTCGCTCGGCTGGCCGGCACCCCGACAGCGGAGACCATCGACGCAGAGATCCATCGCGGCGAGGCGGGCCAGGAAGCCGTCGGCCACGAAGCAGTAGTCGAAGCCTTCCCGCCCGTAGTGGTGGTAGGGGACGGAAGTGGCACTGCGGTTAGCGGCCCGCCCGTCGCCAAGCGAACCAGGAAGGCAGTTGTGGCGGGAGAGGGGGCAGGCAAGGCGGTCGGCGGGCAAAAAAGGGCGCCGGCGAAGGCAGGTGCTACGGCCGCCAAAGCGACGCGCCCGTCTCAGAGGACTGCGGCGGCGAAGGCCGGCGCCCAGAAGGCCGCGGCCCCTAATGTACCGGTCGCTAATGAACCGGCCGCCAGGGAACCGGCCGGCAAGGAACCGGCCGGCAAGAAATCGCCCGCCAAGAAGGCGACGCCCGGGAAAACGGTGCCCGGGGAGTTGGGCCACGGGAAGTTAGGCCCCGAGAAGTCGGGCCCCGAAAAAAGAGCCCCCGGGAAAACAGTCCCGGAGAAGTCGGTCCTCGGAACGTCAGGGGCCAAGAAGGCGGCGATCACGAAGACGGGGGCCACGAAAACGGCGGCCACCAAGTCGACGGCTAAGAAGGCCCCGGCCCAGAACCAGCCGGCCCAGGACCAGCCGGCCAAAAACCAGCCGGTCAAGAAGACGGGGACGGCCAATGCGGCGCCCGTTGCGGCCTCGACGAGCAAGACCCAGGAGCAGGCTCGTCCTCCGGCGGCCACAGCCAGGGCGGCGGGAGGTAAGTCGCCAGCCAAGAAACAGCCGGCCCAGAAGCTACCTACGGCAGCCACAGTGGCTGCCGCCCGGGCGACGAAGTCGCCGGCCCCGAAGCAGGCAAGAGTGGCGAGGGCGGCCACCGGCGGGTCGTCGTCGGTGAGCGGGTCGGCAGGGGCGACTGGTGCGCCCGGCAAAAAGTCGCCCTCACCGGGCGCCGCGCCGGAAAAGAAAGCTTCAACCGCCAGAAGGTCGTCCGCCAACACAAGGGGCAAGCCGACCAGCGCCTAAGGAGCGGTCAAAACGCACCGCTGTGGCCGGTTTGTGACGCTTTCTCGCTACAAACGGGACACAGCGGTCGGCTAGAAGGGTTTATACGAGCCTTCGCAAGGTCCGCATTCGTGCGTATTGTTCTGGCGATGCTTTTCCTTAGCTCATCCCCCGAGCTCGACAGGCACGACACTGGGCCCCTCCACCCGGAGCGGCCAGAGCGCGTGCCGGCCGTCCTGGACGGGATCCGTCAGGCCGCGCTGGCCGACGCCGTGGTCCATCTGCCACCGCGGGAGGCCACTGGAGAAGAACTGCAACGGGTGCACACGCACCACTACCTCCGTATGCTCGAGGATTTTTGCGCCGCCGGGGGCGGGGCGCTCGATGCTGACACCGTGGCCAGTGTGGGCTCATGGACGACCGCCCTGCGCGCCGCCGGCGGCGCGTTGGCGGCGGTGGACGCGCTCCTCGAGGCGGAGGAGGGGGTCGCCTTCGTGGCCCACCGGCCCCCCGGGCACCACGCCACCGCAGACCAAGCCATGGGGTTCTGCCTCCTCAACACGGTGGCCGTCGCCGCCGGCGCCCTACTCCAACGGGGTGAACGGGTGCTGGTACTCGATTGGGACGTCCACCACGGCAACGGGACGCAGGATATTTTCTGGGACGAGCCCAGGCTTTTATATGTCTCGACTCACCAGTCGCCGCTGTACCCGGGGACCGGTGCGGCTACCGCGACGGGGGGCGCCGAGGCCCGGGGCTTGACGCTCAACATCCCTCTCCCGCCCGGCGCTACCGGCGATGTCGTGCTCCACGCCTTCGATGATGTCGTCGCCCCGGCAGTAGATGAATTTGGCCCCACCTGGCTATTGGTGTCGTCCGGCTTTGACGCCCACCGGTCCGACCCCCTCGCTCACCTGGCCCTCAGCGCCGGCGACTTCGGGGACATGGCGGCACGGGCGATGGAGTGGGTCAATAGTCCCGGGAGGGTGGTCGTCGTCCTGGAGGGTGGGTACGACTTGGCCGCGCTCAGTGCCAGCGCGGGCGCAGTACTGGCCTCCATGCTGGGCCAGAACTACCGGCCGGAGCCCTCTACGCACGGTGGTCCCGGACGGCGGTCGGTAGACGAGGCCGCAGAAGCGCACCGCCGAGCAATTGGCGTTTAAGCCGGCCCTGCACCGCCGGACGCTTCTACTGCAGCGTGGTGCTACCCGGCGACAGCGTGTGCGGGCCGGCGGGGGAGCGGACTGGCCCCGGTTGGGAGCTCAGCCCCGCCCATACAGCCAGCCCGGCCAATGCGATGGCGGCGCCCACATCAATAGCCCAATAGCCGGTCAGTGACATGGTCGCCCGCTCATCCGCACCGGGGAGGGAGAGCGGTTGGTTGACCTGGACCACCGCCGAAATGAGCTGTGACCCAAGCGCGATCACGGCCCCAGCGGTCATCCATGCTCCGACGGTGGGGGGCGCCCAGAACGCGCCCAGGACGGCAACAAGGCCGATCGCCACGGCGGCGACCAACTCGCCCGCCATGACCCCGGCGGGTTGTGAGAAAGCGTTCCCGAGCGTGACTGTCGCCGTCCTGCCGGCTGAATTGACTACCTCGTAGCGGTCCCAACTCGGCAGGAAGGCGGCGACAGCCAGGACGGCGACGAGAACGGTCAACACCGCCCGAGGGCTGACGGACTCGGCGTACGGTCGCAGCCGAGGCCCCCCCAATGGGACGGTGCTCGCCCCTACCAATACGCCAGCACCGCCGAGGGCCAGCGCCGCCAGAGCCAGCCAGACGCCCGGGGTGGAGCCGCCCGAGGCTTGGGCCGAGTTGGCCAGGTCGCTGATCAGGAAGCCCAGTTCGACGGCCGCAATACCGCCCCCAAGGGCCACGCCGCCACGGACAGACAACCTCGTCAACACAAGGACGGCAGCCGCCGTCCAACCAACTGCGAGACATATGTATATGGCCATCTCGTACGGGGTCGAGACC
>JASHVH010000494.1 GCA_030039575.1 Acidimicrobiales bacterium
GAGACGAGGGTCGAAGCCCAACCCGTCCGGTCCGCACCGGCGGCCACGATCGAGTTGCCGGAAACACTCGGCTACAGGATAAAGAACCGTTTGCTGGGCCCCCCGTTGGTGAGCGAGCAACTGGAAACAGAACGGCTCGGGACGTTGGTGGGGATGGGGGTCCTGACCCCGGACGCCATTTCCTCGACTGCCTACGGGACCGAGGAGATGCTCGTCGAACTGGTGCCCTACGTCGGCCTGGCCGCCTTCACCCTCGTTATACCGGTCACCCTCACGGTCTTGCTGGTGCTCTTTTTCGTGACCCTGTCTTACCGGCAGGTGGTGATGGTTTATACGCGCGCCGGCGGCTCTTACGTCGTGGCCCGAGAGAACTTCGGCCCCAAGGTGGCCCAGATCGCGGCCGTCGCCCTTCTGATCGACTACACGGTCACTGTTGCGGTGCAAACGGCGGCGGGGACCGACGCTCTGGTCTCAGCGTTCCCCGCACTGCTTTCCTACACGGTCCCCATCAGTGTCGCCGTCGTGTTGCTCATAGCGTATGGGAACCTTCGTGGCATCCGTGAGGCAGGACGCGTATTTGCCTTCCCGACGTACTTCTTCATCGTCTGCATGGGGAGCGTGATCATAACCGGCCTGGTGCGAGCGGCGTTGGGCGACCTGCACCAATACCCGACTGACCGAGCCGGCCTTTACACCTTCGGCCATCCAGGCAGTGGCCTGCTGATGGGGGCGTCGATCATTGTCCTTATGCGTTCGTTCGCCAATGGTGGCTCGTCCTTGACCGGTGTCGAGGCGATCTCCAACGGTGTCAGCGCCTTCAAACCACCCGAGGCCCGCCGGGCCCGGAAGGTCTACGTGCTGATGAGCGTGACCCTCGGCGCGCTGGTGCTCGGTACGTCGTTCCTGGCCAGGTGGACGCATGCGGCACCTTTTGTCGCCGGCGCCCCGACGGTGATCTCCCAGGAGGCGCGAGCGGTCTTTGGCTCCAGTGCCTTCGGGAACCTGCTCTTTTACGTCGTCCAGTTGGCCACTCTGCTCATCCTTTACACGGGCGGGAACACCAGCTTCAACGGCTTCCCCTTCCTCGCCAGTTTCGTCGCCGGTGACCGTTTCCTGCCCCGGCAACTGACCCGGCGGGGCCACCGGCTCACCTTTTCCAACGGGATCATCCTCCTAGCCGCCATCGGCATCGCCCTGCTCGTAGTCACCCGTTCAAATGTGACGGCATTGGTGGCGGTGTACGCCATCGGCGTCTTTACCGGCTTCACCATGGCCGGCGCGGGGATGACCAAGTACCACTTGAACCATCGGAACCCGGGGTGGAAACGCAAACTGTGCATCAACCTGAGCGCGGCCATCCTGTCCGGGATCGTGGTCGGGATCCTGGTCGTAGCCAAGTTCGCCCAGGGCGCCTGGACGATCGTTGTCCTTTTCCCTTTACTTACACTTATACTTATCCGCCTCAACCGCCAGTACCGCAACGAACAGCAACAGCTCGAACAAGGCGCCTTGGAAGCGTCGGAGATGCCGGTCCTTCGCCGCCACGTCGTGCTGGTGTTCGTGGACCGTCTCGACCTGGCCACGGCCCGCGCTATCCAGTACGCCCGCAGCCTGGACCCGGACGAGGTACGGGCGGTCCATTTCTTCCTGGACAACCAGGTGGCCAAACTCCTGAAGGACAACTGGGAGCGCCTCATGATCCGCCGTCTGCCACTGGAGATCCGGGAGTGTCGCGACCGGCGGCTCGGCCGGGCCGCCGTCGACCTCGTCGCCGGCACCCTGGCCGGGGGGGACACCGAGGTCACCGTGTTGTTACCTCGGCGCGTTTACTCCTGGGGATGGAGCCACCTCTTGCACGACCGTACCGCCGACCAGTTGGCGGCCATGCTGGGCCGCCTTCCCCACGCCAATGCAACGGTGGTGCCGTTCCAGGTGGGGGGGAAGGGCCGTCTCAAGAAAAAGTCCCTCGAGCAACACGACAAGGCGCGCCGGGATAAAACGGAAAGGGAACGGAAGCGTGACCTCGACAGGGACGGCGGCGGCGTCCTGGTCGAGGGGGCGGTCCCCATCGGCGAGATCACGTGGCGGCAAAGAGCCAAGATCGCCGGGCGGGTTACGTCTGTCGAAGTCCAGCCCTGGCAGGGGGCGCAAGTCCTGACCTGCACGCTGACGGACCGAACGGGCTCGATGACGATCGTCTTTACCCGCCGGGACGTACCGGGGGTGGAAACAGGTGCCCAGTTGCTGGCGGAGGGTACCGTCGGCGAACATGAAGGCCGGTTGGCGATGCTCAACCCTCTCCACGAAGTGCTCAAGCGCACGCCGATGGACCCAGTTCGTGGCTGAGCCAGGCTGCCCATAGCGTCCCGGCTGGGAAAAAGGGCGCTCAGCCGGCTTTGCTATCCAGATGGCATGCGAAGCCGCGCCAGGGGGTGAAAAGATTTAGGTTGCGGTGCTGGGGAGCGGAACGATGGCGTCGACCTCCTGGACCTCTTTGTCGCTGAGCACCCAGTCGGCGGCGTCGACGTTGGCCCGGATCTGCTCCGGCTTGGTCGCCCCCGCGATGACCGAGGCGACCGTGGGCTTGGCGGCCAACCAGGCGACCGCCAGTTCGAGGATGGTGTGGCCGTGGTCGGCGGCGTAGCGCTCCAGCGACTCGATGACATCGAACTTGCTCCCGGAAAACACTTCCCGTTGGCGTTCGGTCGTTATCCCGGCCAGCCGCGTACCCTCCGGTGGCGGCTGGCCACGGTGGTACTTGCCGGAGAGAAGACCCGACATTAGGGGAAAGTAGGGGATGAAGGCCATCCCGAGCGCTTCGCACTCGGGTATGACCTCGACCTCCGGCTCCCGGTGCAGGAGGCTGTACTCGTTCTGCACGCTGACGAACCGGGCCGCGCCCCCCGCCGCGGCAGCGTCAGCCTCCCTCAGCTGGGCGGCCGAGAAATTGGAACAACCGATCTCTCGCACCTTGCCCTCCTTCACCAGATCCGAAAGTGCGGCGAGGGTGTCACCAATCGGGGTCGCCGGGTCGGGCCGGTGGAGTTGGTACAGGTCCACATAATCGGTGCCAAGCCGGCGCAGGCTGTCCTCCAGCGCCTGTTTCACGTAGGCCGGGGCTGCCCCTTTCCTCCGCTCGTCAATGGCACTGCCGAACTTGGTCGCGATCACGACGTCCGGCCGGCGCTTGCCGACGGCCCGGCCGACGTACTCCTCGCTACGCGTCCTCCCGTAAACATCGGCCGTGTCGAGGAAGTTGATGCCGGCGTCCAGCGCCGCGGCGACTACCTCCACGCTACGGGCCTCGTCCAGCCGGCCCCCGAAGTTGTTGCAACCAAGGCCCACCAAAGAGACGTCGAGGGACCCGATCTGTCGTATTGGCATGACGTTCTCCATGAGCGCAAACTACCAGCCAGACGGGGTTGGCGTCACATGCGGGAGGGAGCGGCAGCCGGGCCGGGAGGTGGGAACCGGCCCTTCGTGAAGGGGCTTCTGGGTGCAACACACGCTTCTGGTCGCAATTTCGGGCATCTTTTTCCTGAAAGCGCAACCAGTTCACTTTTGTGCACCCAGATAGAGCCAACCCGACGTTGCAGACGTACTGGCTCGAGACGCGGGCATTTGCGTGCAGTGCTCAATTCCTGTTGCGATTTCGGCGATTTTTTGCCCCAAAGCGCGTCCGGCCGATGATCCTGCACCCAGCTCCACTGGCACGCGGGGCCAGGCGGATATACCGATTA
>JASHVH010000495.1 GCA_030039575.1 Acidimicrobiales bacterium
CCAGGGCGCCTCGGGCACTGTTCTGGAACCACACCGAACGGAAGCTGGCGAGCCCACTGACGAACCTCCGGGCGCTGTCCAGAAAAACGGTGCGGTTCACCGTGGACGCCGGCGTGGGATCTCCCTCCCAGCGCGAAAGCTCAGCGGCGACGACGGCAGGCTCGGCCCGGCGGGTGGCGATTAGGGCGTCGCTGGCGCAGCTGACGGCGGCCGATGCCACCAGGCGGGCGTGGAATGAGATATGCACGGCTTCGGCCTCGTCGGGGGCGTGATCGTCGAGGAGGGCCTCCCCGGCCTCGCCTACAAACTTCTCCAGCTCAGCCAGGTCGTCCACGAGGGCAGGCACGTCGGCCCCGCCGAGCAGCCGGGCGGTGCCGTGCAGCACCGCCGCTGCCCCGCCGAACAGGCGGCGGTCGGGTTCCGCCACCTTCGGCAGGTCCGTCCCCTCTCTGAGAGCCTCGGTGACGAGGGTCGTGCACCATTCCAGGGACTCGACCAGGTTGGCGAACGCCTGATCGGGGACGGCGAGCCCGGTGGGACGGTAGGGAGAGGAATCGAAGGCGTTCATAAGGGCGCGCTTGGCGGCCATGGCTGCGTCGCTGTCCCCCTGGGTGCACCTCTTCACCAGGGCGGCGTCGATTTGCCCGGCCAGCGTCTCGGCCAACGTGGAAGCTGAAGCCCGCAGCCGGTCCCCCGGCGGCTTCGGGGACAGCACGAGGACGGCCAGGGTGCCGAACGCAGAGGCCAGCCACCAGCCGGCCAGCCGGTCCGGTACTACCGCGCTGAAAGAGGCCTTCGAGGTGGCCGGCAAGACGTAGGCGACCAGGGCCGCGGTGGCCCCGGAGGCGGCGTTCGGCCCGACAATCCCCGAGAAGAGCACGCAGAAGGCGACGGGCACGGTGACGACCGCCACCACCGCCGTATTGAAACTGGCAGCCGTCCCGATCATGATCAGCACGCTCCCGGCGACGGCCAAACCGATATGGCACACGAGCTTGTCCCACCGGTTCCCGCCGAAGCTGGCAAACACCAAGGTAGCGAAGCTGCCGAAAGCGGCGAACGTCGCCATCTGCAAGTTCCCGAAAACCTGGCTCGTAATGGCGAAAAGGGGGGGCATAACCAGGGTCATCCGCAGAGCACGCAAGGCGGCGGGCTTCGACCACATCGGACGCATTGACGACACAAACGCGGCGAAGCTGGTCCTCTTCGGCTCTGGGGTGGGGAGAGGAGAAGCGGGCGGGGCCGCGGTGGGGGCAGCCACGCCGGAAGTGTATTGCACGCGAGGGGGTCGGGGTTATTGAGGCTGGCCGGGAGGGGCCCCGCCGACAGGCCAGGCGGCGACAATGGTGCGGTCGTCCAGGCAACCCCGGCGGCTGAAATCGGCCGCATTGGCCAGGTCCAGCGGCGAAAGATCGCCGGTGGGCACAAGCTGCAAAACCTCGGCCAGAGCCGGGGCCACGGTGGCCGGGCCTTCTCGCAAGGGGTCGGCCACCCCATCGGTCAGAAGTACGAGCGCGCTGCCGGCCGCCATAGCGACCGAAGAGACCTCGATGACCCCGGGCCCGGCGCCCTCGCGCCACGGCAAGACCTCGACCGGCAGTCCCCGGAAATCCTCGTCGTCCGGGTCGGGGAACAGTTCGCGCCATTGTGTGCCGTCGAGGACGAAAGCGCTGCTGTCACCCACCCGGGCCAGGGACACCTCAGCGCGCCCGGCGGAGGCTGAAAGCAAAGCGACCACGAGAGTGGTGGACAACTCGGCCGCCACCAGGCCCCCTAGCCGCGCCACTTCTTCGCCGGCGGCCCGCACCGCCGCTTCGCATTCTTTTTCTCCCCCATTGTCGCTTTCCCCGGCTAGAAGGTAGGCACAGGCGGCGCGCACGGCGACGTCGGCGCCCTCGCCGCCCCGTCCGGCCGTGCTGACCCCGTCGGCGACCGCCACCGCCAACCGGCCCGGCCCGGCCTGGGCCCAGGCGTAGGCATCCTCGCCACCCCGGCCGGCCAAGCGGTGCGCCACTCCGGCTACGGACGCGGCCATGACGACGAACTCCGGCGACCACCCTCCGTCGGCTCGGTAACAGGCGTCCCCGGCCGAAGCAGTTGTCCGCAGGGGGACGGGCGACTCGCTGGCGGTGGAAGGCTCGCCCCACGCCGGGCCAGCCCACCCGCGGTTCATTCCAGTTCGTCCACCGGGATCGCTTGCATGTTGGGCAACTGGGGCGGGACCAGCTGCGGAGTGCCCGTGTACGCGCTGGCCGAGGAACTGACGATCGACTGGACGAGGCCGGCCATCAACTCGGGCACGACGGCGGAGGGGGCGGCGCCTTCAGCGGCGACGTAGGCCCGGTTGGGCTTGTTCTCGGCCACCGTGGCCAGGATTTCCGGCACTGCCTCCCCGAACCCGAAGGCCAGGATGTTGGGGTGCCGGCGCCAGGACGGGTCCGTGAGGCGGCGGTGGGCCTCCAGCCAACGTTCTTCGGGGTCGGTCGGTCGCCCGTCGGAAACGAACAGGACAGCCGGGCGGTACCACCGCTCCCCTTCGGACCGGCCTGTGTAGTAGTCGGCCTCGATCACCCGCCGCAGGTGGTCGAAGGCGGCGGCGTACGAAGTCCGGCCCTCGACCTCGACCTTTGGCATCGCCTCGACCAGGGCCAGGTCGACCAGGGGCAGGACCGTGCGAGCCACGTCGCTGAAGGTGACGATCCCGAAACGGATGACCTCGGCGACGGCCGGGTCCTGGCCCACGCTGGCCCGGATCTGGGGCAGTTCGGCATTGACCTCGGCGATCGGCTCCCCGGCCATCGACTGGGAAACATCCAGGCACAGGTAGAAGGGGAAGACGGCGTAACGTTCTTCGGTGCCGAGGTGGTCGGTCGCCATCGCCCGTTCGACGCTACCGGAGGCCCCGTCCTAAGACAACCTCGGCTCATCCGGGCGCGGGCCCCAACCTGCGAGACCTTCAGTCAAGGCCGGCTCCCTTTGCCGCCTTGCCAAAGGCGCCGAGAGCGGCGGGGCTTCCCACTCGATGTCGCAGCTATGCTTCGCGGCCGGGCGCAAAGGAGGGAAGAGTGATGAGCAGCTTGACTCGGGGCGGTGCCGACGGGCGGGGCCCCTTGCACGGGTTCGGCGTAGTCGGGTGCGGGGTAATCGGCGCTCGCCATGCTCAGGTGGCGAAGACGCTCCCCAATGCGCACTTCGTGGCGGCTACCGACATCGCTGCGGAACGAGCCAAACAGCTCGCCACGGACTACGGCGGCGAGGCCGAACCGGACCTCGACAGCCTGTTGGCGCGTGAGGATGTCGATGTCGTCGCGGTGTGCACCCCCAACGGCGCGCATTCCGAGGTCGGGGTGCGGGCGGCCCGAGCCGGTAAGCACCTCGTGGTCGAGAAGCCCATTGATATAACGCTGGCGGCAGCCGACCGTCTCATCGACGCCGCCCAAGTGGCCGGGGTCAAGATGACCGTTATATCGCAGCACCGGTTCGACGCCGGCCTGGTCGAGTTGCACAGGATGCTCGACGCGGGACAGCTCGGGCGGTTGGTGATGGGTGATAGCCGCGTCAAGTGGTACCGCACCGACGCTTATTTCGGCGCCGCGCCTTGGCGGGGCAGCTGGGCGCTCGGTGGGGGCGGGGCGCTCATAAGCCAGGGCATTCACTACGCCGACTTGCTGCTGTGGTGCATGGGCCCGGTGGCCGAGGTAATGGCCACGTGCGCCACCGCGGCCCACGACATCGAGGTGGAGGACGTGGAGGTGGCGGTGCTGCGGTTCGCCTCGGGCGCCATCGGTTCGCTCGAGTCGGCTACGGCTGTGTTCCCGGGGTTCCGCGAGCGCCTCGAGGTCAGCGGTACCGGCGGGACGGTCGTAGTCGAGGACGGTCGCATCGTGGTAAGGGAACTGCTCGCCGAGCACGGCGAGGTGGGCCCGTACGGTTCCAGGGTGACCGAGGCGGGCGGGGCCGGCGCGTCCGGCGCGTCCGGCGCGTCATCCGGGGCCGCCGACCCGGCGGCCATCACCAACGACGCTCATGCTGCGCAGGTGGCGGACCTGCTCGCCGCCATCGACGAGGACCGTGAGCCGGCGGTGACGGGCGCAGACGGGCGCAGCGTCCTCGAGCTGGTCCTCGCCGTCTACGAGTCGGCGCGCCGCAACGCCCCGGTGACGCTGCCACTCCGGTCGTGATTGCCGGGGCCCAATAGTCCCGGCCTAATTGCCCAGCCCTCCGTCCTGGCATTGGTGCGGTCGCGGCCGGTCCGGCGCTAACTGCCGACTGCCGAATACCTGACTGTCGAACTGCCGAATACCTGACTCCCGAGCTGCCGAATACCTGACCGCCCAATACCTAACTGGCGGCAGCGCTAAAGGCCGATCCACGGGCTGATGATCATCGCGACAACGAACACGGCGACGCAGGCAGCGGCGACGTCGAGCACCAGCACGCCGGCCATCCGGCGTACGCCGTACGCCCGCCGGCCGGGCGAACGTGCCCACCTGGCCGCGGCGCGGTGCGCCGCTCCCCACATCACCATTACGTGATGCAGCATCTGGCGAGGCGTCATCGGCGGCTGCGTCCCGATCCCCCCGCTCACACCGGTGAGCCCGCTCGAGCCGGGCAAGCCGGCCCCGCCGAACGGGCCGCGCCCGCCGGCCCTCCCGGCGAACAGCTCGCCGCCGACGCCAAGGGGCGGGCGGGCGCTGATGAGCTGCCACGTTGAGGGTGGCCGGTGACCCAGGACCGGGCGGACGACGACGTCGGGCACCGTCACGCTCGGCAGCTCCTGAGCGGCTACGGAGCCGTTCGCGGCCGCGGTTGCCGGCCTCAGGTCACCCTGGGCCTGGCGGACCGATGCGGCCAGTTCCGCGGCCGATAGGACGCCAAGCAACTGTTCGAGGTGGGCCACCCATTCCCCGGGGGTGGGCCGGTCTGCGGCGTTTACCAAGGAGAGGGAGCGCTCGCACAGTTCCCAGAGCCCTGGCATATCGGGCAATTTCCTCCACGACCGGGGCAGTTCCAGGTCGACGTTCACCTTCTGGCCGCCCTTCTGGTGCCCCTGGATGGGAAAATGGGCCGCCCCCACGACCCGCAAGAAGGCAATCGCCAGCAGGTACCGGTCGGAGGCTCCGGTCGGCGGCCCGCCGGGCCGTACCGCCGGGTCGCCCCAGTTGGGTGTCGTGGCTCGCGCCCGTGCGGCCCGGGGTTGGGCGACGAGGTTGCGCGAGCCGGCGTCGCCGTTCAGCGAGCCGGCGTCGCCGTTCAGGGAGCCGACGTGCGCCGCTGTGGTCTCCGTCACCCGTGCTTGGTCCCCACCGTCCAGGCCGTTGGCGTCGTCCGGCTTGTCCGCCTCGTCCCGCTCGTCCGCCTCGGCCCGCCCTTTACCGGTGCCGGGGTGCTCACTCCCGCCGGTCGTGACCGTGGCGCCGTCACAATCGAGGACGTACACCGCCGGCGCCGGCCGGAGCGACCATAGGACGTTTTTGGCCGAGAGGTCACCGTGGACGACCTGGGAGTCGTCCGGCCCGCTCTGCCACGCATCGAGGAGACGGGCAAGGGCGTAGACGAGGGCGACCCGCTCGGGCGCACCCGGCGCAGGCATCATGACCCCGTAAGCGACGGCGATCCGGTCGGGGTCGTTGGCCAGGTAACTGAGGCTGGCCAGCCGATTGGTCCCGTCGCGGTGGCGGACCCAGAACTCGTGCGGTGCCCGGGGCAGGACGGTGCCCAGGGCCAACTCCGGGTCGTGGCCAACCACGACAGAGAGCGGCCACGCCGAGGAAGTCACGACGCGGGCCGAGAGGGGGGCATCACGACCGGCCAGGAGGTACGGGAAAGCGACGAGCGAGCTCAGCTCCGGGACCGGGACCGGGCGGCGGAGCTCCTTGTACACACGCTGATAGCCGAGCCCGGCCGGCGCGGACAGCACTTCGAACACGCGCCCCTCGCCCCCTTCAGCCAGCAGCTCGCCCAGCCGGAGCTCGGAGCGCTGGACTGTGCTCACTGGATTGGGCTCACCGGGCGGCGTTCACGGGACCGCAGTTCAATACCCGGCCGCGGTGTCGATCAAGCCGGCCAGAGGCCGGCCGGCGGCAAAGCGCTCGACGTTGTCCTTGATGCGCTCAGCGTAAAGCGGCTGGATCATCTCGTGGGTGTCAGCGGTGTGGGGGGTGACGAGGCAATTGGGTAACGACCATAACGGGTGGCCGTCGGGTAAGGGCTCGGGGTCGGTGACGTCCAGGGCGGCCCCGCCTATGGCGCCTTGTTGCAACACCGTCACCAGTGCGTCGGTGTCCACATGACGGCCGCGGGCAACGTTGACGAGCCAGGCCTCCCGCCCCATAAGGGCGAGCTCGGGGGCGGAGATGATGTGTTCCGTCTCCGGCGTGAGCGCCAGCGCAACGAAAACGACCAGGGCGTCCGGCAGTACCGCATGGAGGGCATCCGACGGGACTGTTCGTTCGGCTCCCTTGACGGCGTCGGGCCCTTTGCGTAGCACGGTGGCATGGACGCCGAACGGGGCTAGCAACGACAGGAGCTCTGCCGTGATGCCACCTCCGCCCAGGATCGTTACGTGCTGGCCGAAAAGGGAGATGCCGGCCGGTTTCCCCCACGACTGAGCGCGGGCGCGTTCGGCCAGCCTCCGCAGGCCGGCGAGGGCCAGGGCCAGGGCGTGCTCCGCCACCGGGCGGGCGTAACTTCCCTTGGCGCAGGTCCAAGTGACCCCGTTGGCCTGGGGTCTCGAAAAGACGCCCGCTTCGAAGAAGCGCTCCACACCTGCCATAGGTAACTGTGCCCAACGTATGCCCTGGTGCGCGCTAAGAGTGTCCAGCAAACCGTCGAACTGGAAGCTCACCCAGACAAGGGCGTCGGCGGGGCCGTCGTCACCAACCAACTCGCCGCCCCCTTGGCGCACAGCTTCGACGGCGAAGTCAGGGGACGATGGCCCGAGGACCACTCGAGGAGGGGAGGGCATTACCAAACGGGCTGGTGGAGCCGCCGGTGACCCCAGCGCGCCAGGCTTTCCCAGGCCGAGGTCTCCCCGGCTACGGCCGACTTGATCAGGTAGTAAAGGAAGTTGTCGTCGCTGTCCAGCGCGGTGCCCGTCGCGCTCGACCCGACGGGGTGACGCACATCCACGCGCCAGAAGCGCTCGTCAGCGTGCTGTGAGATCGAGACGTCGAAGAGTTGGCTGTTGACCGTCACACCCCGGCTGGCTACCAGCTGTTCGCTCACCGACACCCCCCGTTCCCAGACCAAGTACCAATGGCAAGTGAGGCCCCGGCCAATGTGCTGATACCCCCGGGGCCGCCTTGGGCTATTGCTGATGGGAGCTTAGCCGTGGACGCTGACCGACCTGCGAACCGCTGGGAGACCGGACCTACCCGTTGGCCTTGGTGACGGCAGCACCGTGATCTTCAAACTGTGAAGGAAAAGTGGGCTCTCACACCACCACTTTTCCTTCGCAGTTATCAGCCGGCCGTGGCGGGAAACCTTTTCAGCCGAGCGAGGCGCACCGGCCGCGAGTGTGGGCCTACCGGTTCACCCTCTCGGCGCCGTGAGGGCGCCGGCTCTTTCACCCTGCGCTCCGGCGGAGACCTCCTCGGGTTCCATTGACAGTTTCGACGGCCACCAGTTCCAGCGGCCCAGGAGCGCCACCGTCGATGGCACCAGCAGGGTGCGCACCAAGAAGGTGTCCATCAGGATGCCGATGGCGAGGCCGAAGCCGATTTCGCGGACCTGGCTGCTGCCGGGGCCGCTCCCGGCCGAGAAGGCCAGCACTGCGAACGTCCCGGCCAATACCATGCCGGCTGACGTCACCGTCGGGCCTGTCCTCCCCACGGCGCGGATGACCGCCGGCCGGAGCTCCTTATGCCTAGCCTCTTCCCGGATGCGGGTCATGACCAGGATGTTGTAGTCCTCGCCCAGCGCCAGCAGGAATATGAACATGAGGAAGGGGAGGACGAAACTGATCCCGGCGTTGTTCCCGATGTAAATGAAGACGATTGTGGACAACCCGAGGGCGGCCAGGTACGAGAGGCCCACACTTACGATCAGGTAAAGCGGGGCCACGAGGCTACGCAGCACGAGCGCCAGGAGCAGCCCAATAGCCAGGATGGCGATGGGGATGATCGTGGTCAGGTCGTGGTTGGCTGTGCTGCTCACGTCGTAGACAGCCGCAGCCTCGCCTGC
>JASHVH010000496.1 GCA_030039575.1 Acidimicrobiales bacterium
CTTGCCGGTGAGTAGCCGTCGACCAGGAGCCTGGCGCGTACCGGCGCCCAACTTCGCTCCCCCTCAGGGGGGTACCGCAACGCCCCAACTATGGCGGTGGCCTCCTCGGCCGTGTCGACCATCGGGACGATGACGCCCTGAGCGCCGTAGTCCACCGCCTGCATCGCCACGGCTAAGTTCGTCTTCCAGGGGATCCTGACAAAAGCCGGGACGTCCTGCGCGTTGATCACCTGAAGCAGCGGCATCAGCGACTCCACCGAGCCGACTTGCCCGTGCTGCATGTCGACGCACATCCAGTCGTAGCCCGCCCGCGCCAGTAGCTCGGTTGCCAACGGGGCGGGCATGACGGACCACGCCCCAAAAGCGACGCCTTTCGCTTCGATGACGTCTTGCAGGCTCTTCACCACGCCCCCTTTTCTAAATTCTGGGCCGTTTATCGGCTTCCGGCGCCACACCGGGCCCCTAACTGCCGTCAACAGTTAAACCTAGCTCGCCGGCCGATAAGCTGCCGTCACAGCTCCCCGGCTTTGACAATGCCGGCGGGGTTCCGGCGTTCGTAGTGGCGGTCGTCGCGTTTTCCCATGCGATGTTCGGCCTTTGCGCGGGGTACTCACGCCGTGCCCCGTGAGCCTCACCAACCAAACCTTCGGATGGTGGGCCCTCAGGGCGCCGGCACCCCCAAGCCCTTGGCCCCGGGCCCAGATTGGACCAGGCCAGGGCTGAGGCGCTGGAGCCACTCGAGGGCGATGGCGGCCCGCCGCACTTTTTCACGCGTAATGGCGATGAGATCGTTACGGAGATGAAGCCCGCTTGGGTAGAGCCCCCGCGAATTTCGTAGCCCGAACTTGGCGTACATCGGTGCGGCGACGGTGACTAGGTCCCCCACTTCATGACCTCTGACGATCCCACCCGTGCCGTCTGGGGACTCGACGTAGAGGTCGATCGGCAGTTCGGACACCGACCGCAGTTCGCCCAACTGGCCCAGGGTCATGTCGGAGGGCACGTTTATGGTGGACGCGCCCAGCCGCTCCAATTGTGCGAAGGTGGCCGGGTTTGTCGGCGCCAGGAGCGCCGATACCTTCCAGACAGTCTCGGAGGGCAACTCTCCTCGCCGTTGCGAGTCGGCCAAAACCTCGAGCAACCCGCTGTCTGCGACCAGAAAGCTGCGGATGCCCTGCTCGCCGGCGCGCTGGACGTCTTCGAAGGCGTAGCGCAATTGGCGAGCGCCCCTGACCCGGCCGGCGAACCCGGGGCCGTCCGGCGCCCGCGACGAAGCTCCGAGGTCCCATTCGTCTCGTGGGCCGACGAACAGGGACACCTCGGTACCACGGTCAGCACCGATCTTCGCCATTTCGCGCAGTTCGTGTTCCGAGAGCATCATGGCCCCGCTGCCCTGAGAAACCCGGTTGACGAGGAGCCCAAGCTCATCCGCCGTCTCGAAGACGGCGCCGAGCGCCTCGGGCCCCTCGACGCTCGGGATCTCGACCCGGAAATGAGCGCCGTCCGGGAACCGGTGCGGGCTTGGAGGGGGTGAGGTCTCGGGTTGCGTCCCCATCCGCAGTACCACCTCGGTGCTCTTGCGGATATTGGCCGGTGTTCCTTCGGTCATCAGGCACCTCCTGGGCCCAGCCTAACGGCGCCGCCAGTGACCCGGACGGGCCCTCGGCTTGGCGCCACGGGCTGTCTAACGCCGTTGCGGTGGTGCCGGCCTCCAGACTGGGAACGATAAGTGTTGTCTGGCGACACTTTTCGTTCCCAGTCCGAACTCTGGCGAGTTGGTTGGGCGAACGCCTGGAGTCAGGCGGCCGTGACGCCTTCGTCCTCGACCAGGCGCCGCAGGTGCTGAAGACACCGGGCGCGCGTCGGGCCGATGCTCCCGATCGGCATTTCCAAGAGCTGGGAGAGGTCCTTGTACCCCACGGGGTCGTCGGTAACGAGAAGGGAAAGCAACTGTTGGCAGCGAGGTTTTAGGCGCGCCCAGGCTGCTCGGAGCACGGCCTCTTGTTCGCCTGCAATCGGGCGGGCGTCGGGTTCCGGAAGGTGCCTGTCCGGCATATTGGCCAACATTTGATCAGCGCCGGGGTGGTAACGTGCCGCTCGCTTGACCAGCTGAAGGCTCTCGCGGCGGGCGGTGGTAGCCAGCCAGCCGCCTATCCTCTCCGGCTGCTCGACCCGGTGGATGTTCTCCACCAGCCGGAGCCAAGTTGTCTGCTGGAGCTCGGCGACGTCTGCGGAGCTGAGCCGGTAGCGACGGCCGGTAGCCGCGATCATCATGCCAAAACGATCGACCAACTCGCCCCAGGCCGCCGGGTTCCCGTCCCTCGCTTCCCGGACCACAGCCGGGACCGACGCCGATCGCAGCCATGCTCTGTTCGCGGTGGCAGCAGTACCCCCCGGTCCTTCTCCGTCCACTTGGGCGGTGGCACCGGGCCCGCCGGTCGGGCCACTTCCTGGAACTGTCATGGTCCCTCTTCCTTGAGCGCAGTTGGTGGGCAATTTGTTGGTGCCTCGGGCAGTGGGGGGCGTGTTCATGTATTTCGGACGTCGTTATGAAGCGGTGTTCGAACTTTCGGTTACTCGCCTGGGGTTGGCGCCCCAGGCTTTGGGTGGGCAAATGGGCCCTAAAGACGTCAGCGCCCCCGGCTCGAGGTTGGGCAGTCGTAGCCTCGGCTTTGGCGAGGCGACGCTGCCGTCTCCCGCTGCCGGGGACGCCGAACATTCGGATTAGCGCATGGAATCAGTCGGCCACTCGGGCAGGCACCTTGAGGAACTTGTCCCCTTCGGCCCAACTCGGTTCGCAGACCGGCTCTGCGGCGAGCCGGGCCGACCGGGCCCAGGACAACCATCTCGGCAGGTACCAGCTGCGCTCGCCCAGCATGACAAGCAACGAGGGCAGCAGCACCAGGCGCACGACCGTGGCGTCGAGCAGGACGGCGGCGGCCAGCCCGACCCCAAGTTGCTTGAAGTCCTGCATGGAGAGGGTGGCGAAGACGGCGAAGACGGCGACCATGATGATGGCGGCGCTGGTCACCACGCCGGCGCTCGCCCGCAGCCCTTCCGAGACGGCCTGGCTGGTGGTCAGGCCTCGGTCGCGGGCCTCACGGATCCGGGATGTAACGAACACGTGATAATCCATCGACAGCCCGAACAGGACGGCGAATAGGAACAGGGGGATCCAGGATTCGACCGCTCCAACGGCGTGAGTGCCGACGAGGCTGGCCCCCCACCCGTGCTGGAAAACGGCAGTCATGACCCCGTAAGCCACGGCTACGGAGAGGGCGTCGAGCACGATCGTGATCGCGGCCAGCACCAGCGACCGCAGGGCGAGGAGCATCAGTACGAACGCACTGACGAGGACGAAGGCGAAGGCTCGGAGGGCGGCCTGGTGCAGGGCGGTGTTGTAGTCGAGGCTTTGGGCCAGGTCGCCGTCGACGTACGCTCGCGCCGCGGGCACATGCTCGAAGGCCACCGGGACGAGCTTGTCCCTCAGCAAGATGAGCGCCCGTTGTGAGGCCTGGTCGGAACCATTTCCGGCCAGCGGCGCTTGCAGTTCGGCCACTCCCGCTGAGGGGAACACCTGCAGTTGGAGTGGTTGACGCAAGGTACCGGTGCTGAGGGCGGCGTGCTCCAAGGATGCCTCCGCCCGGCGCACGTCGAGGGCGCGGACATCCCTCGCTTTGATGACCACTTGGGCTGGGCTGGGCGTGCCCGGGAACTGCGCCGCGATCTGGCGGGCGGTCGCCGCCTGGGGGTTGTTGTAAGGGAGGAGCTGGGTCAGGCTGAGGCTCTCGGTGTGCATGCTCAGGGCGGGTGCGGCGATGCCGAGCAGCACCACGCCGGCAAGCACGGCGGACAGCTTCGGCCTGGCCACGACCCGGCTCACCACCCATCCGCTCACCCCGCCGCCTGTCGCCGCCCTGGTCACCCTGCCGCGGCGGCGCGGTGGCCTCAACCGGCCGCGCTCGACCCGGTCACCCAGCCAGGAGAGCACCGCCGGCAGCACCGTGACGGACGCGAGCATGGCCACCAGGACCACCACTATTGCTGCTATCCCCAGGCTTTCGAAGGTCGTCATGCCGGAAATGAGCATGCCCGCCATCCCGCTGATCACGACGAGGCCCGAGACGAGCACGGACCGCCCGGACGTGGCCGCGGCTACTGCCAGTGCCTCCTGACTGCTGCGCCCGGCGGCTCGCTCTTGGCGTTCCCGCCGCAGGTAGAAGAGGCTGTAGTCGACGCCGACAGCGAGGCCGATCAACAACATGACCGAATTGGAGTAGCTGCTCAGGGCCACCACGTGGCTGAGCAAGTCGGCTAGGCCAAGAGCAGCGACAAATGCGCTGAGCGCCAATAAGACCGGGAGCAACGCTGCTACCACCGCTCCGAAGGCCACGAGCAAGATGCCGATAGCGAGAGGAACAGCCGTCCATTCGGCGCGCGCAAAATTGCTGCCGATCGTATTGTTCAGCGCCTGCTGGCCACTGGCATCTCCTGTCTCTTGCAGCGAGAAACCGGCATTGGCGGCCTGGGCGCGTGACACGGCGGCCATAACTGTCCCTACCTTGCCGTCGTCGCCAGGCTTCATATCGAAACGCACCAGCGCGTAGTGACCGTCTCCCGAAATGAGCCCGTCCGAATAGGGGCTTTCGACCTGCCGCACGAGCCCTGTGGCGCCGACCTCGTCCAAAACTGTCGCCACCGCCTGGTGGAAAAGGGACGAGCCGGCTGTTTTTGAAGCGCGCTGGCTATGGACGAGGACCAACTCCACCGCCGGGTCCCCGATCCTCGCGTCCGCCAGAATTTTCTCGGCCTGTCCGGAACCACCCGCCAATTGCTGGTAATTCGCCAGGCTGGACTGGCCCGAACCGCTACCCAGGACCACCACGAGGACCACAAAAAACAGCCAACCCAGGATGGCTGCTCTCCGGTGCCGGGCGCTCCACCCGCCCAGCGTCGCCGCAATATTGCGTTTGCTAGTCAATTTGGGCCTCCTTTGACCACGTAACCGGCGCCGGCGATCACCGGCTCTCGACTGACGGTAAAGAAAGCCCTTCTCGCCGCCCATACGGCTAGGCGGCGTCTTTGGGTGTACCTAAGTACACCCCCGAATTCGGGCCCCAGGCCCACTGTGCAAGCCTCTGCCTAGCGGCCATGCTGATGGGCATGGGACCTCTGGCTTCAGCCCAACCGCCGGCCCCGTTGCGCTTCGGCAGGGGGCGCGAACCGCGTCCGACCTGGCGGGACCGGATGTCCAGGGGCCTGGTCGCCACCGGCAGAGGGGTGCTCTTCGTCGGCTTCGTGGTGGCCTCCGCCGCGCTCTGGGCCGCCCTCTCGGTGGCGCTGACGTTTTCCTTCCTGGGTTTTGGGCTGTTGCTCATCCCGCCCGCGTTGTTGGCCATGCGGCGCCTGGCCAACCTCTATCGCAGGGCTTCGACGGCTTGGTGCGGGGTGCCGATCGCCGTCCCTTATCGCCGGTTTCGCGATGGGAGGGACGGCACCGGTCGTGATGGCGGAGACGAACCGGAGGGCATCTGGCGGCACTCGTTGCGGCTCAGCGGCAAGCTATTGTCAGACCCGGCTACCTGGCGCGACTTGCTGTGGTTGTTGTTGGACCCGTGCGTCGGCTGGGTTTTGACGCTCCTTCCCCTGGTACTGGTCCTGTGGGGGCTTTTCGGCGTCGCCATGCCCGGCATCCAGGGAACGCTGCGGTCGGGCGGCTGGGACCACTGGTACGCCTTCATCCCAGTCACCGGCCAACTGACGGCCTCGTTATGCGTTCTATTGGGCCTCGTCTTCATCTGGTCCGGGCTGCGGTCGGCGCCGTGGTGGTTGCGTACATACGGCCGTTTCGCCAGCTCACTGCTGTCACCGACGCCGAAAGCACAGCTCGCGTTGCAGGTCGGCCACCTGACCAAAACCCGGGCCGAGGCAGTCGACAGCGGCGCCGCCGAACTGCGGCGCATAGAACGTGACCTGCACGACGGTGCTCAGGCCCGGTTGGTGGCGATGGGCATGACGCTCGGTGCGGCCGAGCAGCTCGTCGTGGACAACCCCGCGGCGGCGCGGGCCCTGCTGATCGAGGCCAGGGACTCGTCGGCCAAGGCCCTGGCCGAGCTGCGGGACCTGGTGAGGGGCATTCACCCACCGGTGCTGGCCGACCGTGGGTTGGTCGACGCGGTCAGAGCTCTGGCGCTGGACAGCCCGCTTCAGGTCGACGTCACGAGCGACCTCGCCGGGCGCCCGCCCGCGCCGATCGAGTCGGCTGTCTACTTCGCCATCAGCGAATTGCTGACGAACGCATCCAAGCACTCAGGGGCTCGCCACGTCTCCGTGGAGCTGCGCCACCCGGGCCCGGCGCTGCGGGCCCTTGTTAGCGATGACGGGAGCGGAGGGGCGGACCCAGCCGCCGGCTCTGGGCTGCGGGGCATCGAGCGGCGTTTGGCCACCTTCGACGGCGTGCTCGTTGTCCTGAGCCCGGTTGGTGGGCCGACCACTATTACGATCGACGTCCCGTGCGAGTTGTCATCGCCGAAGACCTCTTCCTCCTGAGGGACGGCCTGACCCGGCTGCTCGAAGCCCACGGGTGCGACGTCGTGGGAGCGGTGGGGACGGGGCCCGGGTTGCTGGCCGCGGTGGCTGAACAGCGGCCGGACATCGCCGTCGTCGACGTGCGGTTGCCGCCCTCCTTCACCGACGAGGGGTTACGTGCTGCGCTCCAAGCCCGGCAGGAGTTCCCCGGTTTCCCGGTGCTGGTGCTATCTCAGTACGTGGAACAGCTCTACGCCCGGGAGCTGCTGGCTGACGGCTCCGGCGGTGTCGGGTACCTGCTGAAGGACCGGGTCTTCGAAAGTTCGCAGTTCGTGGACGCGCTGCGCAGGGTCGCCGCCGGCGGGACGGCCATGGACCCCGAGGTCATTGCCCGCTTGCTGGCGCACAGCTCCGGCCAACGCTCGGGCACGCTCGCTTCCCTGTCCAAGCGGGAGAGGGACGTGCTGGCACTGATGGCAGAAGGACGTTCGAACGCCGCCATCGCCGAGCGGTTGGTGGTAAGCGAGAGGGCGGTGGCCAAGCACACCGCGTCGATATTCATGAAGCTCGACCTGGCCCCGTCGGACGATGACAACCGCCGTGTCCTGGCGGTGCTCGCGTACCTGGGCCGCTAAAACCGATCGATTGAAGGGGCCCGGGATGCCCGCCTCGGCCCGGCGCGGGGCCCTTCCCTTGCTACTTCGGTGTAAGCGCGGCCCGGACCCGAGCGATCCGGGCGTCGAGGTCCGCCAGGAAGGTGTCGAGCGCGGCCCGCTTGCCTTGCACGGTGGTGTGAAGTTGTTCCAGCAGCACAAGGCACTCGCCGGCCAGGTTGGCCCGCTCTTCGGCCCCCGTGTGCTCGTCGTGGTAGACCGCTTTGATCTCGGCCAGCCGGTCGTCGTTGCGCAGCACGACGGCGATCTCGTCGAGGTTGAGGCCGAGGAGGGTTTGCAGTTCCCGGATGCGGGCCACCCGGGCCAAGTCGTCCTCCGAGTACCGGCGCATCCCGCCCGGGGTCCGGGCACACGGGGTGATCAGCCCAAGCTCCTGGTAATAGCGGAGCGCTCGCTCGGAAACACCGGACATGGCCGCGGCCGCACCGATGCTAAAGAGCTCCTCGCGGCCCGGGCCGGCGACGGCTTCGCTGGTGGCGCTCAACGCGTCACCACTGGCGTCGACCTCGGGGGCGGCGAGCCTGGCACAGGTGCCTCATCCGTCTCGGCTGCCCCCGTAACCTCCGGCGCCTCTAGATCCTCGGGCAGCCCCACTGCCTCAGCGTTCTCAGCGGCGCCTTCTGCCAGTTCAGCCGGCACGGGCTGGGCCTTGTGGATGTAGCGCTCGCCCCGGAGGGCGCTGGCGATCACGGCAATAAGGGTAGCTCCGGCCGCGAAATCGAACGCCAGGTGCAGGCCATTGGAGAACGGTGCTTCAATCAGCTTGGGGAAGAAGGAGCGACCTGTCACGTAAGCGGCCTGGCTGGCAGTGAGGTGCTGGAGGGCTCCGGTAGGCCCGAGCAGTTCTTTCACCGGGTTGAACCCGAGGAAGGCTGAGAACAGGCTGCCGATCGGCGGCTCGTTGGCGACCAGCCGCGCCGGCCCCGGGGCGACTCCGGCACTGGTCAGACCCTGATAGAGGTGTGTCGGGAGGTCGGCTGCCAGGCCCAGCGTCACGATGGTGAAGAACAGGCCCATGGACAGCACCTGGGCCGAGTTCTGGAACGTGTTGAGCATCCCGGCGCCCGCACCCCTCTGGTCTGGTGGGAGGCTGTTCATCACCGACGCCTGGTTGGGGGAGAAGAAAAGCCCCATGCCCACGGCGAACAGGAAGATCAGCAAAGCGAACCAGACGTAATTGAAGTTCATCGGCAACAGTTCCAGCAGGAGGAAGGAAGCTCCGCTCAGTACCAGGCCGGCCGTCGCCAGGCCCCGCGCTCCCAGGCGGTCGGAGAGGATCCCCGAGATCGGCCCCATGACGAGGAACCCGAGCGTCAGCGGCACCATGGCCAGGCCGGCGTACAGCGGGGTCTGGCTGAAGCTGTAGCCATGTTGTGGTAGCCAGATCCCCTGCAGCCAGATGATGAGCATGAACTGGAGGCCGCCCCGGCCGAGCGCACCAAGCAGGCCGGCCACGTTGCCGGCGGTGAACGCCCTGATCCTGAACAGCCCGAGGCGGAACATCGGCTGTGGCTGCTTCGTCTCGATGAACACGAACAGCCCGAGGACGGCCAGGCCCCCGAATATGGCCAGCAGCACCCACGGGTTGGTCCAGCCGGTGGGGTGGCCGCCGTAGGGGAGCAGCGAGTAGACGATACCGGTCAACAAGCTGACCAGGCCGACGGCAAAGGCAATGTTGCCCCGCCAGTCGATCTTTGCCGGCACGCGAACGCCGTTGTCTTTGAGCATCAGGTACGCCCATACCGTCCCGAAGAGCCCGAAGGGTACTGAGACCAGGAACACGAGGCGCCACTCGACCGGGGCCAGCACGCCACCGAGGATGAGGCCGAGGAACGCACCGCTGACAGCGGCGATCCCATTGATGCCCATTGCCTTCCCACGCTCGTCCGGGGGAAAGGCGTCGGTCAGTATGGCACTCGAGTTGGCGAACAGGAAGGCGCCGCCCACGCCCTGGAACACCCGCATGACAATGATCCAGATGGCCCCGGCCGACCCTGTCAGCCACGTCACAGAGAGCAAGATCGAGAAAAAAGTAAAGACAGCGAAACCTAAGTTGTACATCCGGACCCGGCCGAACATGTCGCCCACGCGGCCCAGGCTTACGACCAGGACCGCGGTCACGAGCAAAAAGCCCATGAACACCCACAGGAAATAAGAGGTGTTGGACGGGGTCAGCGGGTTTAACGCGATCCCCCGGAAAATGTCGGGCAACGAGATGAGCAGGATCGACTGGTTGATGGTCACCATCAACACACCGAGAGTCGTGTTCGAAAGGGCGATCCACTTGTAGTGGACGCCCCGCTTGTCCGCTGCCGGCACAGCAGCGCCGACTGTGGCGTTCGTGCTCATTCGTCCTCCTCCGCACCCGTCGACCTTATTATAACCGCCCTTGACGTTAACGTCAGGTTCGGGGCGGAGGGGCGCGGCCGGCCTCCTTTCGGTCCTGCAGCGGAGCTAGGCCGGGAGGACCGACTCGATGGCCGATACCACCGCTTCCGAGTCAGGCGTGACAGGGGGCCGGAACCGGGCTACGACCTGGCCCTCGGGCGACACCAGGAACTTCTCGAAGTTCCACTGGATGTCCCCGGCCTCCCCTTCGCCGTCGGGCGTGGCCGTCAGTTCCTGGTACAGGGGGTGGCGCTGAGGCCCGTTGACGTCCACCTTTTCGGTCATCGGGAAGGTGACCCCGTACGTCACACTGCAGAAGCTGACGATCTCCTCCGGGGTTCCCGGCTCCTGCTGCCCGAACTGGTTGCAGGGCACACCGAGCACAGTGAACCCCCGGTCCCTATAGCGCTCATAGATGGTTTCCAGCGTCTCGTACTGGGGGGTCAAGCCGCACCGAGATGCGACGTTGACGATGAGGGCCGCCTTACCCCTGATCTCGTCGGCATCCAATGGGCTGCCGTCGAGCGATGCCGGTACTACGTCGTAGATGGCCATGTCTAGGCCAACAGCCGCCGGTGGCTGATATTCCGGTTTGGCCTCAGCTCGTGCAATGCCCTCACCGAGGCTCAATCAGGTGCCCGAGCTCGATCAGGGACGAAGGCTATCGTCTCCGGCCCCGCCGGCAGGGCGCAGCAGGTCCCTTGGTGGTCGCGCCGTTGGAGCTCGTCTCGCACGGCGGCCGAGATGTCTTTGGCCGGCGACAGGAAGGCGCTCTCGAGGTCGTCGTCGCTGAGGCCCTCAGTGTGAACAGCTACTCGGGCACCGCCCAAAACCCTGGCCAGGATCTGGGCCTCCCATTGGTCCGGGACCGTCTGGCGGCGGCCCGAGAGCGAGGCCAGCAATTCCTGCGGTGAGGATGCCGAGGCCAGCAGGTGGCGGAACTCGCCATGGTCGGGGAAGCCGTCACGGCACTCAGCGGCGATGACGATGAGGCCGCCCTCCCGTACCACCTTGGCCGCGGCCGACATCCCCTTCACCGCCTGGTACAGGTTCTGGTCCAGTGGAAAGCCGGCATTGGAGGTGACCACCACGTCGAAGCGATGAGGCACCTCCTGCATGGCCACGTCCTTGGCCACGGCTGTAGCGGCGTGGTGCATGGCGAACAGCTCGCCGCCGAAGGCAGCCACCACCTCGTGACGACGGTTCAGGACGACGTCGCAGGCGAAGTGGACGCCGGTCGCTCTGGCGATGGCCCGGACATCGTCGTGGACCGGGTTGCCTTCGAGCACGCCCCACGTAGCGTCAGGACTGGCGATACGCCTGGCATCATGCAGGGCGAGGGTGGTACCGAGGCCGGCCAGGCCCGGGGCGACGAGCTTCGGCCCGCCCGAGAAACCGGCAAAAAAGTGGGGCTCGACGAACCCGGTGGTGACCCGGACGTCTGCTTCAACCCATTCCCGGTTGAGCTGGACGGGCACGTTGTCGCCCATGATGCCGAGGTCCACCAACGTGGCCTGGTCGCGAGCATCGTGGTTCACGATGCGGACGGACTGCAGCAGTTCGCGGCCGAACATCTCCTCGAGCTCGGCCGGCGTGTTCCCCCGGTGAGTCCCGGTGGCCACGAGGACGACCACATTGGCCAGGTCCGTCCGCGTGGTGAGGGCCTCCAGCACCGCCGTCAGCATGGGGCGTCGAGGCTGAGGCCGGGTGCCGTCGCACACCGAAACAGCGACCGTGGCGCCAGGCGGCACGACATCGCGCAAGGGCGGCCCGCTCACAGGCGCACGCAACGCCGTCCTGATCGCTTCGAGCGCGTCGGGAGCGGCGGGACGGTCCTCCGGCGCCACTACGAGCGTGCTCGGCGGCAGTTCAACTGGGAGTTGAGAACCGCCGTAAGGGAAGTCCACCAGCACGGGAACTTCTTTAATCGAGCTTCTCATAAGCGGGCAACGTAAGGAATTCTACGAACTCGCCGGCCAATGCCACGGTGTCGAAGAGCTCAGCCGCCTCCTTGGCCCGCCCGTCGCCGAGGCCGGCGGCGCCCAGTTCGGTTGTGAGCAGTTCCAGTTCTTCGGCCTCGACCCGGCGCACGAGTTCAGGGCTCACGACGCTACCGTCGTCCAGCCGTACCCGGTGGCGGCACCACTGCCAGATTTGCGCTCGGGCGATCTCGGCCGTGGCCACGTCTTCCATGAGGTTGAACACGGCCACCGCTCCCGTCCCTCGCAACCAGGACTCGAGGTAGCGCAGGCTCACGGCGACGTTGTTGCGGATCCCCGCCTCCGTGACCGAACCACCGGGTACGGACACGTCGAGCAGTTCCGGGCCGTCGACCTTGACGTCTTCCCTGGACCGCGAGAGCTGGTTGGCGTGACGGTTGAGCACCCCGTCGAAGACCTCCGTGGCCACCGGCACCAGGTCCGGGTGGGCCACCCACGTCCCATCGAACCCGGCGCCGGCCTCGCGCTGTTTGTCCTGTCGCACTCCGTTCATCGCCCGCTCGTTGACCTCGGGGTCCCGGCGAGACGGCACGAACGCCGCCATCCCACCGATGGCGTGTGCAGCTCGGCGGTGGCACGAACGCACCAGCAGTTCGCTGTAGGTGTGCATGAACGGTACGGTCATGGTGACCTGTGCCCGGTCAGGGAGCACGAAAGCCGGGTCGTCGCGGAACTTCTTTATGGTGCTGAACATGTAGTCCCAACGGCCGGCGTTCAGGCCCGTGGCGTACGGGCCCAGAGCGTGCAGCACCTCTTCCATCTCGAAGGCAGCGAGGATGGTCTCGATGAGCACGGTCGCCCGGATGCTCCCCTCCGGCAGGCCCAGCCGGCCCTCGGCGATCTCGAAGGCCGATCGCCACAGCGCGGCTTCGTCTGCGTTCTCCAATTTGGCCAGGTACAGGTAGGGCCCGGATCCTCGCTCCAGTAACTCGCGGCCATTGTTGGCTACGAAGACGGCGAAATCGAACAGGCTGGCGGAAACAGGGGCCCCGTCGGCCAGCACATGGCGCTCGGGCAGGTGCCAGCCCCTTGGCCGTACTACGAGGGTGGCCAGGTCGCTACCGAGGCGGTAGTCCCTGCCTTCCGGCGACCGGTACGCCAGCTGCCTGCGAACGGCGTCATAGACGTTTGCCTGCCCATCGGCCATGTTGGGCCAGGTCGGCGCATTGGCGTCTTCGAAGTCGGCCATGAACACCCGGGCGCCGGAATTGAGAGCGTTGATCATCATTTTGGCGTCGGTGGGGCCCGTGATCTCCACTCGCCTGTCAGCCAGATCTGCCGGGGCGGGAGGGACGCGCCAGTCGCCGGCCCGGACACCCGCTGTCGCCGTGCGAAAGGTGGGCCGAGCCCCCTGTGCCAGCTCGGCTTGCCTTTGGCGCCGCCGTTCGAGCAGTTCTTCGCGTCTGGCCCCAAGCTCGCCCTGGAGTTCGGCGACCAAACTGGTCGAGGCATCAGTCAGCACGCCTCGCCTCCGGGCGTCCTGGTCGCCTCTTATCTCAATACCTGCGCTCATTATCGCCCCTCGGCCCTAGGACAACCGCCACTGCTAACCCGTAAACTACAGGCACACGCAGGTCACGTGTGCAGAGGTCAGGAGCAAAACGTGGAGGGCCCGTCCAACTGGGTGACGGTCGCGGAGCAGACTGGTGAGAATGACTGACCGTGACGGTGCCGGGGCATCGCTAGGACCGGCCGCCCGAGCCGCCATCGAGCTTTTGGCACCATTCGTCTCAGGGGACGCGCTCATTTGCGACCCGGTCGAGCTGGCCACCTATGAGTGCGACGGGCTCACGCAGTTCAAGGCGCGCCCGGCTTTCGCCGTGCTGGCCGGTTCGAGCGAGGACGTGCAGAGGGTGGTTGGGGCCTGCGCCCGGCTGAAGTTGCCTTTCGTGGCCCGGGGCTCGGGCACCGGCCTGTCTGGGGGGTCTGTCCCCAACGCCGAAGGTGCACTTCTGGTGACGAGCCGAATGCGAACAGTACTGGAGGTGCGCGCCCAGGACCAGCGGGCCACCCTGGAGCCCGGCGTCACCAACCTGGAAGTGAGCCAGGCGGCGTTGCCTTACGGTCTGTTCTACGCACCTGACCCGTCCAGCCAACAAGTTTGCTCCGTGGGCGGGAACGTGGCCGAGAACTCCGGCGGTGCCCACTGCCTGAAGTACGGCTTCACCACCAACCATGTGATGGGCCTCGAAGTGGTGACGCCCGATGGAGAGGTGGTCGAGCTGGGCGGGCCGACCGGCGAAGTCCCGGGTTATGACCTTGTCGGCGCGTTCGTCGGCTCCGAAGGCACTTTGGGCGTGGCCACCAAGGTGACGGTCCGTCTCCTGCGTCTCCCGGAAGCCGTGCAGACGTTGCTGGCCGCGTTCGCCGATATCGACAGCGCCGGGAAAGCGGTATCGGCGATCATCGCCGCCGGGCTCATCCCCGCCGCCATCGAGATGATGGACGCATTGGCCATATCGGCGGCCGAAAAGGCGGTCCGGTGCGAATACCCGGAAGGGGCCGGAGCGGTATTGATAGTCGAGCTCGACGGGCCGGCGTCCGAAGTGGCGGAAGGGCTGGCGGACGCGGAACGACAGTGCCTCGACAACGGGGCGTTCGAAATCCGCATCGCCGCAGACGACGCCGAGCGAGCGCGGATCTGGCGGGGCCGCAAGTCTGCGTTTGCCGCTATGGGCCGGCTCAGCCCCGCCTACATCGTCCAGGACGGGGTGGTCCCGAGGAGCGACCTGTCCGAGGTCCTTCATGAAATTGCCCGGCTCTCGGACGAGGCCGGCATAAGGGTAGCGAACGTTTTTCACGCCGGCGACGGGAACCTCCACCCACTGGTCCTGTACGACGATGGTGTAGACGGCGAAGAAGAGCGAGCCGAGGAATTGTCCACCGAAATCCTCGACCTCTGCATTTCGCATGGCGGCTCGATAACGGGCGAGCACGGTGTGGGACTGGACAAGTTGGCCGCAATGACGAAAATGTTCGGGGAAGACGACCTGGAGACCATGTTGATGCTACGCCGCGCCTTTGACCCGCAGGGTATTTGCAACCCTGGGAAGGCCGTTCCCACGCCCAGGCTCTGCGGTGAGCCGCCGCGCCCCCGGCAAGGCGCCCACCCTCTTCAGCAGCAAGGCGTGGCGGAGCTGTTTTGATGCCCGCTCTCGCCGAACTGGAGCGAGTATGCCCCGCAAGGGCTCGCCGGGGCGAGCCGGCCGACTCGGTCGACGGCGTGGTGCCGGATATAGTCGTCAGCCCCCGAGGGACCGCAGAGGTGGCCGGCGCATTGCAGGTGGCCGGTAATTTCGGGCTTCGTGTGGTGGCCAGAGGAGCGGGGACCAAGCTCGACTGGGGCAACCCTCCCGAGTCCGCCGACCTCGTCGTCGACCTTTCACAGATGGGAGAAATCATCGAGCACGAAAGCGGTGACCTGGTGGCGCGGGCTCAGGCCGGGACGACACTGGCCCATATGTCGGAAATATTTTCCAGGATGGGGCAACGTTTTCCTGTCGACGAAGTTGTAGCCGGCTCCACGGTAGGAGGGGTCGTCGCCACGGGACTTTCCGGGCCGGGCCGTTACCTGAACGGCGCCGTCCGCGACCTGGTCCTGGGCGCCACCGTTGTCCGCGCCGACGGCGTAGTAGTCCGGGCCGGCAGCAAGGTGGTCAAAAACGTGGCCGGTTACGACCTGGCCAAGCTGTTCACTGGCTCTTACGGGACGCTCGGGATCCTGACCGAGCTCACGCTGAAGCTCAAGCCGGTGCCGAAGGAACAGCGGTTCGTCGTCGCCTCGTACCCCCAGCCGGCCGACCTGGGCCGGGCCCTGCCCGCCCTCCTGACCTGTCAAGCCGCGCCGACGGCCATCGAGCTCGAGAGGACCGCTCCGGACGGGCCGCTACAACTTTCGGTGCTTGTCGAAGGCCGCCCTGGGCCTGTGGAGCTGCGTAGCGCCGAGGTCGCTTCCGTGCTCGGTGCCGCCGACGTATCCCCCGTACCGCCGGCAAGATGGGCACAGCTCCCAGGGCCCGTCAGCCTGAAGTTCACCTCGGTGCTTTCGGGGGTCCCGGCGGTGGTCCAGGGGGCGAGCTCGCTCGCCAGGGACCACGCACTTCAGGCCTCCATCGCCGGCTCCGCCGGCACGGGAGTCTTGTTCATGGGCCTCCCGGGCGACGTGCGGGCCGAAGTCCTCAGGCCCTTGCTCGAGGACCTGCGCCGCTGTTGCGCCCTCTTTGGGGGCCACGTCGTCGTATTGCGGGCGCCCGCGTCCCTGAAGGCTGCCCTCGACGTGTGGGGGCCCGTGAAAGGCGTGGAGCTCATGCGCCGCGTGAAGCAAGCGTTCGACCCGGGCCGACGGCTCGCCCCCGGCCGCTTCGTTGGGGGGATCTGATGGCTACTGGCACCCAGCGCGACCAACCACAGCGATCGCCCCGCCCAATTGAGGTCAAGGAATTAATCAACGACTGTGTCCATTGCGGGTTCTGCCTGCCCGCCTGCCCGACCTACTCGTTGTGGGGCCAGGAAATGGGCTCACCGCGCGGGCGTATCCACTTGATGGACCAGGTGCTCTCGGGTTGCCCCGTGGAGGGGGCGCCCCTGAAGCACTTCGACCGTTGCCTGTCTTGCATGGCCT
>JASHVH010000497.1 GCA_030039575.1 Acidimicrobiales bacterium
GGCCGGCCTGGTCACGGGCCGGGTGGGGAACGCCTGGCTGCCGGAGGCCCGTCGCTGGGCCTTGTTCGCATGGGCCTGCCTGACGGCCGGCGTCGTCCTGGGGGCGTGGTGGAGCTACCAGGTCCTCGGCTGGGGCGGGTACTGGTCCTGGGACCCGGTCGAGAACTCGGCTTTGCTGCCTTGGCTGACGGCCACCGCCTTCCTGCACTCGGCCATGGTGCAACAGAGGCGGGCGATGTTGCGGGTCTGGAACCTTTCGCTCCTCCTCGCCACTTTCAGCCTCACCATCCTGGGCACGTTTTTCACCCGCTCCGGCGTGCTCGTCTCGGTGCACTCCTTCACCGAGGACGGCGGGGTAGGCCCGGCTCTGCTCGTGTTCTTCGGGCTCGTGGTGGCCACGTCTATAGGCCTCCTGGCGTGGCGGGGCGACCAGCTCCACAGCCGGGGTTCGATCGAGACACCGGTGTCCCGAGAAGGCGCCTTCCTAGCCAACAACCTCTTGTTCGCGGTGTTCGCCTTTGTCGTCTTGCTCGGCACCGTCTTCCCGCTGTTCGTGGAAGCCGTGAACGGCTCGTCGATCACTGTGGGAGGGCCGTTCTTCGACACGATGACGCTGCCCATCGTCCTGTGCCTGCTGTTCCTGATGGCCGTGGCACCGGTCCTGCCCTGGCGTCGGGCCTCGGGCGAGCTGCTACTGCAGCGCCTGCTGTGGCCGGCGGTGGCGGCCGTCGCCGTGCTGGTCATTTGCGTGGCGGCCGGCCTGCGCGGGCTGTGGCCGCTGGTCGTGTTCACATTGGCTGCCTTCGCCGGGGCGTCGGCGGTGCGACAGCTCGTACTGCTGGTCCGCCGCTCCGGCCTACGAGGGGTGACCGGGCGCTCGGGCGGTGGGATGGTCGTCCACCTGGGGGTGGTCTTGATAGCCGTTGCCTTCGCCGCCAGCCACGCTTACGAGCACCAGACCCAGCTCACCCTGACGGTCGGCAAACCGGCCAGTTTCCAAGGCCAGACCATCATTTTCCGGGGGGTCAAGACGGTCAACACACCGGGACGGAGCTCACTGGTGGCCACGGTCGACCTGGACGGCCACCCCTACTACCCGGCCGTCGAGACGTTCGCTCTTTCCAACGACGCGGTGCCCAGCCCGGCGGTCCGTTCGACGCCGACGAAGGACGTCTACTTGACCCTGGCCAGTGTGCCCAGCGCCGGTAACGCCCCCGCGGCCATCGGGGTCATCGTCGAACCTCTCGTCCTGTGGCTATGGGTCGGGGGCTTGGTGATCGTTATCGGTGCCCTCTTGTCGCTGTGGCCGTCCAGCCGGGAGCGGCAGATCTTCCTGGACGAAGGGAAGGACGCGTCGCGGGCCGGCCATCATGGCAGCAGTCGCCCGCCCGACGAGGAGCCGGCGGAGGCCGGCGTCGGGGCGCCGGTATGAGCAGGTCCCAATGAGCAGTACGGGGGATCTGACGGCGCCGGGCGGCGGCCCACCCGACGATGCGGGGAAGGAGCGTTTGGGGCCAGGCGACCGGCATGGTGCCGATTTGGGTGCCGGCGATCCGGGCGCCGGCGGGTTTGGCGCCGAATATTTGGGCCCCGGGGATTTGGAGGCCGACGGCGGTGGGCCGGGGGAGACGGCACCGAGGACGACCCGGAAGCGGCGGACCGTCCTTTGGGCCACTTTGGGTGTAGCGGCGGTGACGGCCGTCCTCATTGCGGTGATCGCTTCGGCCCAACCGTCTTCACAGGTGGCGGCCAGGAGCCCTCTGCTCGGCAGCACCGCACCGGCCATCTCTGGCCCCGGCCTGGCGGGGGGCCACTACTCCTTGGCCGAGTTCCGCAACGAGTGGGTGCTGGTCAACTTCATGGCCACCTGGTGCCAACCATGCCAGCAGGAGATGCCCCAGCTCCTGAAGTTCGCCAAGCAACACGCCAAATCGGCTGACGCGACCGTTCTGACGGTCGCGTACGACCCGACCGACGTGTCGCAACTGAAGTCGTTCCTGGCCGCCCGGGGGGCGCGATGGCCGGCGGTGGACGACCCTTCTGCTTCCGTCTCTTATGGAGTCACCGGCTTGCCTTCGTCGTTCTTGGTGGCTCCCGATGGGGTCGTCTACGCCTATGTGCCCGGAGAAGTGGAGGCGGCGGCGCTCGACAACTGGTTACGCCAAGGTGCCGCCAAGGGCTTGGGCCGGGCTTAGGACCTGCAGAAGGTCCACGGACAGGGAAGGAGGCGACGGATGCTTTTGGCCCCGACAATGGCGGGATATCTGCGGAAAGAGCGAGCAACGCACCCGCCGCTTCCCTCTTGGGCGTAACCGTGGCCGGCCGAAGCCGTTGGCGGCGTGCCCCACTGTGGGCCGCCGTGGTTGTGCTGGCCGGCCTGGCGCTCGCCGTGGGTTCGGGGGCGCTCAGCGGGGGGCGAAGCAAACCGCCTTCTCTGTACGACCGCACGCTGGAGGTGGCGGGGCAGTACCGCTGCCCGGTGTGCGCCAGCGAATCGGCCGCAGTTTCTGACGCGGCTGAGGCCATCGAGATCAGGTCACTTATCCAGGGTTGGCTGAAAAAGGGCGACAGCCAGGCGCAAATCCGCCATTTTCTGGTGAGCGACTACGGGCCCTCGATCCTGGAGAAACCGCCGGCGTCCGGCATCAACACGCTCGTGTGGGCATTGCCCGCAGTAGCCGCCGCGCTCGGCATTGTCGGGCTGGGGTTTGGCTTCGCCCGCTGGAGGCGGGCCAGTTCCGCTGGCCCGGTGGTGGCGGACGGCCAGTCCGCCACCGCTCTGGGCGTGACAGCCGCCGCGTCGGCGCCCGGCTCCATACCGGCGGGCCCGGTGGGCGCTGGTCCGGTGCCGGCGGCAGTCCAGGAGCGGCTGTTCGACGTCGGAGAAGAGCAAGGGCCCCTTGCGACTGAGCCCCGTGGAACTGAACCAGCTGGAGCTGTGCCGCCAGGAGCTGTGCCGCCAGGAACTGTGCCGCCAGGAGCTGTGCCGCCAGGAGCTGTGCCGTTAGCCCAAAAGCCTCGGGTTCGCCCGCTGTACCGGCGCATCGCTCCTGGCGCCGGCGTGGCGCTTATCCTCGTCGCCGGCGCCTTGTGGTTGGTCGACCGGTCGACGAGCGAGCGGCTGCCCGGCAGCACCATCAGTGGCGGCGTATCGGGGATAGACGAGGAGCTGGAGCAGGCCTCGTCGCTCGCGGCCAGCGACCCGGCGGGCGCGCTGGCCATCTATGACGCGGTTCTGGCCAGCGACCCGGACCAGCCGGTGGCGCTCAGCGCCGAGGGCTGGATATATGCAGAGGCGGGTTATGTAGCCAGGGGTGAGGGCTTCCTCCAAAAGGCGGAGAGGGCGGACCCCAGCTATGACCCCCCGCACCTTTACCGCGGTCTTGTACTGCTCGAGGACCAGCGCCAGCCGGCGGCGGCCGCCAAAGAACTGAAATGGTACCTCGCTCACGGTCCTGACCCGACCACGACCAAGGAGGCCAGGACGGCACTGGCGGAGGCGGAGGCGAAGGCGAAGGCGAAGCTATAGAGGCTCCTTCCGGGTCGAGCCACGGGCACCTTTCCCACTCAGTCGAACAACTGCTGGCGCAGCGCCAGTCCTATCTGTTCACCGAGCACAGGCGGGACCGCGTTGCCGACCTGGCGGTACTGGCTGGAGCGGGGGCCGGCGAAGGTCGCCCCCACCGGGAAACCTTGGAGCAGCGCCGCTTCTTCCACCGTTATGCGGCGGGCGCCCGGCACTCGCCCGTGCCGAGGGCGGCCGCCGGCCAGCAGGTGGGCGTGGTACCCGGGGACGACGCCGAGAGTGTCCAGCCAGGGCGTCTTGTTGCCACCCATGCTCGCCAGCAGTGTGGGCGCCGGCCGGCTTAGCTCGATGGGCCGGCCACCGCCGTTGTAAAGGTGGCCGTGGTAGGCACCGGGCCGCAGAGACGGTCGCAAGGCGTAGGTGACGATGGCGGGGTTGGGCTCGCCCCGGGGCCGGTGCGGGTCGACCACGGAACCGGCCGGCACGTGGGGTGCCCGGGCATCGGGGCCGTGGGTCGGGAGGGGGAACGAAAAACGACGTCCTCTCGTGCCCACGACGAACAGGCGCCGGCGAGCCTGCGGCACGCCGTAGTCGGTGGACTCGATGACTTTCCATGTGGTCGCGTACCCGAGCTGCTCGAGCTGGCCCAACACGCCCTGGAAATAAGGCCGCTTGGTCGAAACGGTCAGCCCGGCGACGTTCTCCATGACGAAGGCCTCGGGTTGGAGTTCGGCCAGAGCCCGCACGAACTGCGGTATGCCGTTGCGGGGGTCGTCCGCAGCCAGACGCTTGCCGCCAACAGAAAATGGCTGGCACGGCGGGCCTCCGGCCACCAGGGCGAACCGGCCGCGTTCGGGCTTGAAGTCGAGCGACGAGATATCGGCAGCCTCGACTTTCGCCCTCGGGTGCCGGGATTTGTAGCTGGCGCAGGCGTCGGGGCACCATTCCACGGCGGCGACGGTGGCAAAGCCCGCCGCTTCGAGGCCGAGCGATAAGCCGCCGGCACCCGAGAACAGATCTATGGCCTCAGGGCGCATCACACGGTCCCCAGTGCCGTCTCGGTCAGGTGCGCCACGCCCCCCGTGCCGTCGTAATCTAGGCAAGGGCCCGGTGCGGCTGTCGGTCCTGTGGGCGACGCCATTCTGGGTGCAGCCAGGCGTTCTTGTTGCCGGAAAAGCAAAAAATTGCTCGGGATCGCGACCGGTTGGACGTGGCGCACCCAGATGGCGCGTCCGGCCCGGTCTCGGTGCTCGATGCTGGCCGGCACGCCAGCGATTCTGGCGCGGGCCTGTTCGTGCTGCAATGATCCCCATGAGCCGTAGTCGGAGAACCGTACATGAGGAGGAGAGATGGAGCGGATCGAGTGCCAATGGTGCCACGCTCAGAACCCACCCGAAGCGAAGTCATGCGAGACCTGTGGGGCTCCTCTGGACCAGGCCAACCTCGTGTCGGACTCGGGCTGGCGGGAGGCGCCCAGGCTCCGCGACATGGCGAAGTTCCAATTTTCCAATAGCACATGCCAGGTTGAGGGCGAGCTGGTCCCGGTGGCAGAGATCAACCTCAGCCCGGGTGACGGGGTGATCTTCGAACACCACACGATGTTGTGGAAAGACGAGAGCGTCCCGGTCGGTGTGTACCCGCTCGGCGGCGGGTTGAAGCGTTCACTGGGCGGCATGCCGTACGTGGTCACTCAGGCCGGCGGGCCCGGGCGGATCGCGTTCTCCCGGGACGCCGCCGGCGAGGTTGTGACCCTGGTGCTGCACCCCGGGATGGAGCTCGACGCTCGCGAGCACGCCTTCCTGGCCGCTTCCCACTCCGTGCGCTACAGCTTCGAGCGGGTCAAGGGCCTGGCGAACGTGCTCCACGGCGGCAGCGGGATGTACCTCGACCGCTTCGTCACGGCGGGCGAGCCGGGCATAGTGCTCCTCCACGGCTATGGCAACGTGTTCGAGCGGACGCTCGGCGGCGGCGAGAAGATCCTCGTCGAGCCCGGCGGTTACCTCTACAAAGACTCGAGCGTGAACATGCAGGCGGCGCAGCTCAACGTACGTACCGGGCTGCTGAGCCACGGGATGTACATGGCAGAGATGACGGGCCCTGGCCGCGTGGGCATCCAGTCGATGTACCACCACCACGCCAGCGAGTGAGGCCGTGACGACCACCCCGTAAGTGGTCACGCACCCGGCGGGAAGGCCGGCGTCAGCGTGGCGTCACGGGAGGCCCCGCAGGCGGTAGGCCAAAAAGCTGTCGACCACGTCGAGCGCCTCGCGCTGGCCGTCGATGAAGCTCAGGTGGGCGGTCCAGGTGCCGTTGGCGGTGGGGTAAGCCATGACGGCGCGGCCCAGGATCTTGACCGGCGTCCCGAGGTCCACGGTGACCTCGACGGTGTCGCCGGTGCTCAATTCCAAAGGGCCGTCTAACTTCATGCCACCGGGCGACAGGTCCGCCACCGTCATCTCGCGGGCCGGCCCGCGCCGAGCCGAGCGCACCCGGCGCACCTGGGCCCGCAACGAGGCACCGACCCGCAGACGAGAACGCCGCTGCACGAGCATCGGTGACCCCAACAACTCGAGCTCGGCTCGTTGGCCGAGCGGCAGCGAGCTCAGGGAACAGAGCCAGTGGTAAATACCCTCAGGCCGGGGCATGAACAGGTCGAGCATCGACCCCGGCTCCAGTTCGCCCTCGGGGATGTCGTCCAGGAGGTCAAGGGTGAGCGATGTCTGCCCCGTCTCGGAGACGACGGCTACACACGTCCCGGCCTCAGGGAGCTCCAGGCTGACGCGTACCCCGGTTTCGAGCGGGGCCGCGGCTTCAGGCCCCATGTTGTCCCCCAGAACTTGGTCCCCCAGAACTTGGTCCCCCAGAACTTGGTCTTCCCGGCGCCGGCACAGCCCGATCTTCTCACAAACTCGTAAGGTGCCGGCTCAGACGCCGGCCGGGAGGCAGGTCACGCACGTCTCGTCCCCCATCGCTCGGGACGACGACTCGGCCGGCCCGGTGGACCGCCCATATAGAGCGTTGAGCATGCCTCTGACCATCCCTCTGTCCACCGCGCATATGACCGGGTGCTGCACGGCTGCGTCGAAGAAGGGGCAGGCCTCTTTCACCAGTGCCAGGGACTGA
>JASHVH010000040.1 GCA_030039575.1 Acidimicrobiales bacterium
ACCTCGAACACGATGCGGAACAGCTGGTAGGGGTCGGCGGCACCGACGAGGAGGTCGTCGTCGGCATAGAAGCGGCTGTTGAAATGGAACCCGCCGAGCCGACCCAACCGGAGCAATGAGGCCACGATGAACTCGATGTTCGTGCCCGGCGCGTGATGGCCCGTGTCCACCAGGACGTTGGCCTTGGGCCCCAGGGCCATGCAATGTGCCAGTGACGTGCCCCAGTCGGGCACGTCCATCGTGTAAAAACCCGGCTCGAAAAGCTTGTACTCGAGCAGCATCCCGATGTCGTCCGGGAGGGCGTTGTAGGTCTCCCTGAGCGCCGCGGCCAGGCGGTCCTGGCGCGCTCGGATGTCGTCCTGGCCGGGGTAGTTAGTGCCGTCGGCGAACCAGAGGCTCACCGCCGGCGAGCCCACCTCAGCCGCGATCTCGACACACTCGAGCAGGTGGTCGGTCGCCTTACGGCGGACCCTGGGGTCCGGGTGGCAAACACTGCCCAGCCGGTAGTCGTCTTCCTGGAACACGTTCGGGTTGATGGCCCCAATGCGCAACCCCAGTTCGGCGGCGTGCTTGGCCAGCTGGCCGTAGTCGTCGACGCGGTCCCACGGGATATGGAGGGCCACCGAAGGGGCAACCCCGGTGAGCCGGTGCACAAAGGCGGCGTCCTCCACTTTCTCGTAGGGGTCACGCGCCGCAGCCGGGTTGCGGAACACCTTGAAGCGGGTCCCTGTATTGCCATAAGCCCATGACGGTGTCTCTATCCACTGCCGGCGCAGATCTTGCTTGACATCACTCGACGCCACCTTCATGCTCCTTTCTGTTCGCAGGCCGGGGCCCACGCCTCCACGTGACGACCGTCCGTAAGCAACTCGGCCTCTCCCGGGAGCCCTGCCGGGTCAATCAAGGTGAAAGATCTCCTGGAGCGGGGCCATCTCTTCGTCCGGCCGTCTGCCCTCGAGGCCCTGGAAGAAAGGGGCCATCTCGAGCTGCCACCTCGCGTTCACCTCAGTCCGTTGCATGGCCCGGCGGGCGTCGTCGAAGTCCTCGCATTCGAGGTAACCAATTACGGTCCCGGAAGGGGTCACGAACAGCGAATAATTGTGCCAGCCGGCGGTGGCCAGTGCCTCCCGCATCTCCGGCCACACCTCCTCATGACGCCGTACGTACTCCTCCGTCCGGTCGGGCCGTACCCGGAGTTGGAAGCAGATCCTCTCCATCAAGCTTTACCTTACGCGGGAGTGGTCCCCTGCGGAGCCTGGGTTACCTTCGGCTCCGCAGGGGAGTTGGCCGTTTGACTAGAAGTTGAAGTTGTTGATGTTGGACTTGGTGAACACGAACGGCGGGCCCAGGAGGATTGTATGGTCTGCCCCGACCGTGAACTTGCCCAGCTTGCCGGCCGTGAAGCTTTGCCCCTGGGCGTTCGTAATGGCGTGCGACGCCAACTCGACCGCGGCATAGGCGGCGAGGTAGCCGAGGTTGGCCGGGTTCCACAGGGCGAACTCCTTGACGGTGCCGTCCGCTACGTACTTCTTCATCTCGTCCGGGGTGCCGAGACCGGTCAGCATGACCTTGCCCCGGTACTTGGCGGTGTCGAGCACGGCCGCCGCAGCGGCGATCCCGACCGTAGTCGGCGAAATGATGCCCTTCAGGTTGGGGTAGCTGGAGAGCAGGCCCTGGGTCACCTGGGTGGAGGTGGCCGTGTCGTCGTTGCCGTACACCGTTTTGACCAGCGTGATGTGGGGGTACTTCTTGAGTTCCTGCTTCATGTAGCCGATCCAGGTGTTCTGGTTGGTGTCGTCGATGGACGCGGACACGATAGCTATCTGGCCGGAATCATGGATTTCGCCGGCAATGATGTCGACTTCGATGGCACCAATCCCCTGGGGCGTGGCCTGGTTGACGAACAGGTCGCGGCAATTGGTATCGGAGTCGTAAGTCACTACGGTGATGCCCTTTTTCATGGCGGCATTGAGCGTCGGGCAGAGGGCGTTCGGGTCTGTCCCGGAGATGATCAACGCGTTGGCGCCCTTGGTTATGTCTGCCTGGATGACGGGCAATTGGGACGACGGCGTGTCCGTGGTGCCGCTGGTTTCCTGGCCCACTTCACCGAGTGTGGACAGGGCGGCAAGGGCGCCGCCGGTCTTCACGCTGTCGGCAGTGGTGAAATAGGAGTTACCGAGGTTCTTCGGGATGACGAATACCTTGAGGCCCTTCGTAAGTGCCGGCCTCGGCGCAGCTAGCGCCGGGCCTGCCACGCCGAGCGTCATCCCGGCTATCGCCGCGACGGTCGCTCCGGCAGCAAGGGCCACTCTCCACTTGGGAAGTGACGAACGCATAGTTGCTTGAATCCTTTCACTGGTTGGGACTAATTACGGTACTTCAAAAAAGCGGCCCTATACCTCCTTTCTAAGCGGTACCGCGTACCCGGTAGAAACGGCGGACGCGGGCGACCAACTCCCCCCCGTTGGGTATGAGGACGCTGAGGAGGAGCAGGCCGCCGGTGACGATCTCCAGTGCGTTGGCATTGAAGTTCGTGAGCAAGAGGGCGCTCTGCAGCCCGCCATAGACGAGCACAGCCAGGATGACCCCGATGATCGAGCCCTTGCCCCCGAAAATAGACACCCCGCCGAGGAGCACGACGGCGATGACAGGCAACACCAGGTCGATGCCATTGTTGGACTCTGCCGTGCTCAGCCTGAACGTGTAGAGGATCCCTGCCAGGGCGCCGATCAAACCCGACACCATGAAAAGCGACGTTTTGACTCGTTTGACGCGGATGCCGGCAAACTGGGCCGCTTCTTTGTTCCAGCCGATGGCGACAATGGACCGGCCGAACGGCGTCGAATGCAACACGACGCCAAATATGAGTGCAAGAACGACGAAGATCAGCGCGGAGTAGGACAGCAAGCCCAACGTGTGCGGCACGGGGTTTACGCCGATGTTCGTATAGCTCGACGGGAAACTGGTGATGATGGCCGGGCCGAGGATGATCTCGGCGATGCCCGCATAGAGCGTCTTGGTCCCGATAGTCACAGCCAGCGAGGGAAGCCCGAGCCGGGTCACCAGGAGCCCATTGACGGCCCCACAGAGGAGCCCGACCGCCAGGACACATACAATAACTAAAAGCATGGGCCAGTGGTTCGTCCATAAATAGCCGACGAGGCTGCTTGACAAAGCCAAGATGGAAGCGATCGAAAGGTCGATCTCGCCCGAAAGTATGATCAGCGTCATCGGCAGGGTCATGATGGCGAGCTCCCCATAGAGGAGGCTGATATTGCTGAAAATGTTCGATGCAGTGAGGAATTGCTTCGAGGTAATCGCACCCAGGAGGATGGTGGCCAATAAGGCGATCACCAGCGCGCCCTCCCAGCGGACAAACCACCGGAGCCGGTCGGCGCCGGACACCGGCTCGTTCGGGGGCGGCAGGGAGCTCTCGGGCCGCGGAGCGGTAAGCACAGGAGCCACGTCGGCCGGCCCCCCGGCACTCTCAGGTGGCATGCTGGAGGCTCCTCTTTCGCAGTGCGCTGGTGAGACGGGCCCTGATCCAGTGGTCGAGGGCGATCGCCACGATAATCAAGAGCCCATCGATCGCCGGGTCCCAGAACGAGGAGATCCCGAGGACGTACAGGGCCTGGTTTATGGTGGCGAGGAGCAAGGCACCGCAGGCAGCTCCCACCACCGTGCCACTCCCGCCGAAAATGTTCACCCCGCCGACGACAACCGCAGCAACCACAGTGAGCTCGTAGCCGTAGCCGGCCGTCGAGTCTACGGTGCCGTAGGTGGCGGCCCACAGGACGCCGGCAATGCCGGCGACGCCACCGCATAAAACGAATGCGGTGAAAA
>JASHVH010000498.1 GCA_030039575.1 Acidimicrobiales bacterium
CCTACACCGATTTGGACCGCCACCACCTCAAGCTATCTTTGCTCGTCAAACAGGGTGTGGAGCCGGGCCGGTTCAGAGGCACTTGACTGGGCGAGGTGGTCCACAAGTGTCGGCTCTTCTGCCTAAGTGCCTACGGCGCCAGGCGAACCGGGGGAACAGGCTCTCGAGTTCAAGGTCCGCACTAGAGCAGAGGTGGACGGGCCGGAGACTCTTGCTGTTCGTCCTCAAACGATAGCATAATGTAAGCATGCCGAACATTCTCGTCCGCGACCTACCCGACAACGTGCATGCCACCCTGCAAGAGCGGGCCGAGAGACGCGGCCAGTCGCTACAGCAGTACCTAGCCGCCGAATTGAAACGGCTGGCGGAGCGGCCAAGCGTGGACGAGGTGCTGGACCGCATCGATAAACGCCGCGGAGGCCGTGTTGGGTTCAGTCAGGCCGCCGAGGATCTCTCGGAAGAGCGTTCCCAACGGTGATTGTCGTTGATGCCTCCGTGCTTGCCAACGTGGTCGGTGACGACGGGCCCGACGGGAAGCGAGCTCGAAAGGAATTCCGCTCCGGTGGCGACGTAGCTGTGCCCGATCTCGTTGATGTTGAAACCGTGGCAGTCCTTCGGAAAAGATGGGTGAGAAAGACCATTTCCGCGGTCAGGTTTGCCGCTGCGATCGACGACCTCGAGGATCTGGCCATCGACCGCTACCCCACGCTGCGCTTCATGCGCAGCGCCTACCAACTGCGCGACAGTGTGACTGCATACGACGCCACATATGTAGCCCTGGCTGAAACCCTGGGGTGCCAACTCTTGACGTGTGATCTGAGGCTGTCCAGGGCCAAAGGACCTCGGTGCCGGATACGGCTGCTGCGATAAGGAACCGCTTCGGCTTCCTGGTCACTGACAAGGCTCCGGCCCCATGGTGCTTACATACCGGGCTACGGTCTGGCCGCTCCGGTCGTGGCCCGGCGCCCCTAGCTCAGCCACAGGTGGGCGAGGGCTGTTGCTCGTGGCAGTACCCACCGGGCGGACGGGCCCGCGGCCCACACCCCCTGACAGTCTTGAATGAGGTCGAGCGCTACCAGTACCGGCTTGACCCGGTACAGCTCGCTCCGCGTGCGAGCCACATCGAGAGCCTGTCCCTGGCTCGTCACCCATCGGTCGCCGAAAAGGCCAAGCAACCGGGCAGCAAGGTCCTGCGGCATGCACGGCCCTTCGGCGACGAGGCTGGCGAGGGCGTCTCCAGCCAGGATGGCCAGAAAGCCGTGGTCGGGCCCAAACCCCGATCGCAGCCGACGGATCACCTCGATGTCGTCGTGAGCAGCGCGGGTAGGAGCCAGGACGCCCTTGCGCAGTCGAAGCAGGCCGACGTCACGCAGCAGGTCGTCCAGGGCCGCCAGCGGCGGCAGGTCTTCCTCGATGGAGGCAGGGCGGTCCATAAGGCTCCAGTTGGCATAGCGCTCCTGGACCTGCCGCACCAGGGTGCGCGGCAGGCGACCGCTTGGTGTCAGCTTCACCCCGCCGGCGGCTATGTCAAGCAGGAGCCGTACGGACGCCGGCACCGCACCCACGGTCTGGCGTAAAAGAAGGTCGGCGGTGTCCAGGTCGAAGCTATCGTTCCAGTTTCCTGCCCACTCCCGCAGGTGGTCGTGTTCCGGGTTTCCGGGGTCGGCGAGCACCTTGCGGAACTCCGAGTAGCCATAGGGCCCGCCGACGTCCTCCGGGGGGCAGGCACCCTCCCCGGCGACGACTCCGGGCCGCTCGCCGCCGGTGCCGATCATTTCCACTTCGTGCTCCCACCCGTCGCCGAAGTCGTAAAGGTAAGTGAAATGAGCAGGCAGCGCCCGAAGAGGCACGCCTGTCTCGTCTCGCTCGTCGTCGAAGGCATCGGTGTCCGGCATTCCGTAGGCGACGCCCTCAGCTACGAACTGGTGAAGATGTGAGTCGGACCAGCCGATCGCGACCTGGAGAATGTCGTGTAGCTCAGGCAGGAGAACCCCTGCAGGCACGTCGAGCACCCGCAGGACCGGTGGCTTCACTTCGCTCATCGTCACTCGGAGACGAGAAGTTCTCATCGCTAAGACGTTACGGTCTGTGATCGGCCAAAGAACCACGGCTTTCGTGCGGGTCATCAGCGAATGGGGTGCCGGACCTCGAGTACCGGCTCCCCGCCGACCCATTCAGTTTTCGAGCGGGATATCCCCAGTGGGATTCGTGTCCGTAATGGAGCAATCGCCCCTCCGACACATGAAATGACATGACAGTTATCGTCTTGACCAGTCTATCGGTGGTACCCGTCGCGGCCCGATGCTTTACGTCTGGTATCCAGATGCTTTACGTCTGGCGCAGCCGGTCGATTCGCTTGGCCACACCCAGGTAGATGTGGTTGGCGATCACAAGCTCGTCACGGTCGCGGAGCACGGACCGGACGCGTCGGTCCAGAGCGTCTGCGAGCGCGACCCCATTAGCCATACTGGAGAGAAAGGCGATATATCGATCGGGCGTCCATACGAGGCGTTCAGTCTTCAGCTCCCAGCGCGGTTTCTCGAACCTCCCGGACCCAGTCAGCTCCTCTCTGCCGGCCGCGAGGAGGTCCAGAACTGTTTCGGCGTAACCTTCGGGTTCCCGGCGGAAGTCCGCCAGTTCGTCGCTAAGAGCCTCGTCGTTGAGCCGGTGCTGAAGGTCCCCGTCGGCGAGGATCGGGAAATTCCAGATCAGGCCGAGAGATCCACGAGGGTGCAAAAGGCGGGCCGCTTTGGCGTAACTGACGGTTGGGTCGACCCAGTGAAAGGCGTTGGCGGAAACGACGGTGGCAAATTCTCCTTCTCCGGCTTCATAATCCTCGAATAGTGATCGTGCCACCATTAGGCCTGGTTGGCCCTCGAAACTGAGCCGAAGGCGCGCGGCCATGTTCGGGCCGGGTTCGAGCGCAACTACGCGGAGCCCCGCCTTTAGGAGGGCCCCTGTGAGCTGGCCCGTACCGGCGCCCACCTCCAGTACCAGGTCGCCCGGGCGAAGATCGGCCCAGGTGGTTAGGTCAGTGACGATTCCGCCATCGAAGCGAGGGCGACCAGCATCGTACTGCTTGACCGAAGAGTCAAAGGCCAACCGCAACTCTCGTGAAGTGTTGGCCCGCACGAAGATAGTGTCCCACCCCGCGTTCGAGGGAGGCCAACCGTGCGTCACCGGGTAACGGCTCGCTCGACTACACCTTCGACCACATCGCCCGGGTCGTCGACCGCTTCACGGAGCTGGCGCACATCGATCGGTACAGCCTCTTCGTGCAGGACTACGGCGGGCCGGTCGGGTTCCGCCTGGCGCTGGCGCACCACGACCGGCTCGGCGGCGGAGCTGCGGTTCGGCGTGCCCCGCGCTGCGGCCCAGGCGCGCCAGCCAAACGTCTCGGCGGATATTCGGAGGCAAGCGGCGGCGGCCCGGCCGTACCGTGGGTTGGTCATGGCCGGCCGTCCCGCACCGCGCGATTATCACGGGTGGGTTGCTCAACTCGGGAGGCATTCCCGGTGCCGACAGGCAAGGCTCCATCTACTAGCGGCAGGTCGAGAGGCGCTGCCCGCCATCAAACGCGGCCTACGCCACCAAGACCCGATGGTGCGCCGGCAGTGCGTCAACCTCCTTGACCACCTCCTAGACGAAGGAGCGGTTCAGGCCTTAGTCGAGGCCATCGACGACCCTGACGACCAGGTTGCTGCCCGAGCCCTGCACGCCCTGGCTTGTGACCGCTGCAAGCAGGGTGAATGCCGACCGGGTGAGGCCCTCTGGGTCCCGCGGGCCCTAGAGCTGCTCTGCTCCCCCAGGATCGACCTAAGGGCCGGTGCCATTGACGCTCTCGGCAAGGTGGCCAACCGGCTACCGGAGGTGGCGGCTGCCCTCGCCTGCTCTGCCGCCGAAGATCCGGACAAAGGCTTGCGGGGCCAAGCCCGCCGCTTCGTCCCAACGTCGCTGGCCTAGACCACAATGTGAGGGCGGCGGCACTCCCCGCGCACTCACGTCCCTCCGTCGGCCGACCGGCGGCGCAGATGGGACATAAAGCTAAAAATCGGCGCCCAGAGCACCCACCCCCTCGATGTCGCGCGCCTTCGCTGCGCACTTCCTCGATGCTGGAAAGGCGGGAGCGCACGGCCGAACTCGCAATCCCTAAGCAAGCCTGGGGTCTCGCGGCACGGTCAGGTTCATCTGGGCGAGTAGGTCGGCGATTGTGGGTTTCGACCTACCCGTCTTTGTGAGGTCGGTGGCGGACGAACTAGGCGCGGGGGAGCGGCAGATGGCTGTCCGTCTTAGCGCCTCGTTGACAACCGCGTTGGAGGGCATGGACGTAACGGAACGTACCCCCTCCCTGAGCCAGCTCCTTCCGGTAACGACGTGGCCGATGCCCTGGCTGCCGCGCTGGTCGAGCTCGTGTGCCTACGTCGTGGGGCTGAGGTCCCGTTCTGGTGCCCGGGTAGCAAGCGCCAGGCCGACCCGTGGTGGTTCGCGCTCGACGATCCTCGGTTCCGTCCGCTCATTCTCTCCGAGACCCCCCCCATCTCTCGCCGTCAGAGGCGTGTTCATCTCCGAACGGTCGTTGGCTTCAGTGTTACTTCCTTTGATGCCGAGGAGCTTCGTTCGCTTCTG
>JASHVH010000499.1 GCA_030039575.1 Acidimicrobiales bacterium
CAAAGGCTCGACCATCAAGTCGATCAGCCAGCTACGCGGGAAGACGATCGCCGTAGCCCAGGGCAGCTCGGCCGACTACCACCTGCTGACCGTGCTAAACAAAGCCGGCCTGACCGTCCATGACGTCACGCTCGATTACTTGCAACCCGCCGAAGGCCTGGCGGCGCTGGAATCCGGCAAGGTCGACGCCTGGGACATCTGGACCCCGTACATCGAAGAGGTCGTCGACGAGCACGGGGCCCGGATCCTCGTCAACGGTGACGGTTTTGGCAGTAAGTACAGCTTTGTCGTCGCTTCTCGCACCGCGCTCGACAACCCGGCCAAAGCCGCCGCTATAAGTGTCTACTTGACGGACCTCGACAAGGCGTACTTGTGGGAGAAGTCTCATTCCAGTGCGTGGGCCACCAATTGGGCGCAGGGGACGGGTCTGCCCCTAAGCATCATGGACCAGGCGACAAAGGACGAGTCGATAACCCCGGTGCCCATTACGAGCGCTGTCGTTACCGCCGAACAAGGCCTCGTCAACGCCTTCTACGCCGCCGGGCTGATCCCGAAGAAGTTCAATTTCGTGGACTATTCGTACGAAGGCTTCAACGCCGACGTCGCCAAAGCGTCTCAATAACAGGACAAAAGGAGAAACCCTTGAGCACCGCTAGCTCCACATCAGTTAAGGTCCGGACCGGCCCGAGCCAGGGTGAACCGGCTACCCACCCCATCACGCCGGTGATCGGGGCGGAAATCTCCGGCGTAAACCTGGCCCGCGTCGACGACGCCGCCGTGGCCGCCATCCAGGCCGCCCTTCTGGACCACAAAGTCCTTTTCTTCCGGGACCAGGACATAACCCAGGACGACCAGATCGCCTTCGCCCAGCGGTTGGGCGAGCTCACTGGTGGTCACCCCACGCTGCCCTCACCCGAGGGGCAACAGTTCGTCCTGGAACTCGACTCGCTCCTCGGCGGGCGGGCGGACCACTGGCACACAGACGTCACCTTCGCCCTCGAACCACCGGCCATCTCGATACTGCGGGCGGTCGTCCTGCCGCCCGTGGGCGGCGACACCCAATGGGCCAATACACAAGCGGCCTACGACCGGCTGCCCGGCCCGCTCCAGCGCCTGGCGGCCGAACTGCACGCCGTCCACACCAATGCCTACGACTACAGCCGTCCCGTCGGTCCGGACGGCGACGAGCCAACCCGCCGGCACAGGGACCAGTTCACCTCAACGGTGTTCGAGACCGAGCACCCCGTCGTGCGGGTCCACCCCGAGACGGGCCAGCCCACGCTCCTACTGGGCGGTTTCGCCCGCCAGATAGTAGGCCTGCCCTTTGACGCCTCTCGCGACCTGCTGCGGGTCTTTGGCACCTACGTGACGCGACCAGAGCACATCGTGAGGTGGCGGTGGCAACCAGGCGACGTTGCCATCTGGGACAACCGGGCCACCCAGCACTACGCGGTCAACGACTACGGCGATGCCCACAGGGTCGTCCAGCGGGTAACGGTCTCGGGGGCCCGCCCGGTGGGCCTGGACGGGTGGCGATCGGAGGCCCGCAAGGGTGACAACGGCCGGTACCAGGCGGGCTTTGGTGCCCGGGGCGGCAGCCTGGGCGACAACTAGGGCTGCGCAGCGGGTTTAGCGAAGCTCGCTACCTGGCGGGCCTCATTGGCCGGGCGGTCCCTCTCCCCCCGGGGGGACCGCCTGCTGAGGCGCGGGCTCGATTACTTGCACTCAATCCATCGCTCTAGTAGATTAGTCGGCTCAATCGGACCCATCAGATTGACCAGGAGGAAGAGTTGATGAAGAGACGTGCCGCTGTGGCGGCTCTGGCCTTGGTAGTGCCTCTGGCCTTAGGGACATCAATAGCAGTCGGCCAGGACAGGCCCGCCGCTCGAGTGGCTGACGCCTCGGGCAAAGACATCACGCTGGACGGCGCAGGCGCCAACTCCATCGAGCCCTTTTTCTCGGCCGTTTTTTACAATTACCACAAGCAGTACCCGAACGTCACGATCAACTACTCGCCGGCGGGCAGCAGCGTTGGCGTCAGTGACATACAGCAGGACACGGTGGCTTTCGGCGACTCCGAGATCCCCATGGCGGCCAAGGACCTGGCCAAGGCCAAGGGGACCGTGTTGCAAATCCCCGTCGACCTCGGCGGGGTAGCCATCAGCTACAACGTGCCGGGTGCGCCGAAGGGCCTGCGGCTGGACGGCTCGACGCTGGCGGCTATCTACGAGGGGGTCATCACCAACTGGGACAGCCCCGCCTTGGCCCAGGCTACGGGCGTGAGCAACCTCCCGAACCTGCGGATCGTGCCCGTGCACCGGGCCGATTCTTCGGGGCCCAGCTGGGACCTCGATGAGTACCTGATCCAGAACTCGTCCAGCTGGGTGTCCAAGACAGGCACGACAGACCCGTCCAAGACTTGGCCGCTGACCTCGGTGGGTGTCGGTGAACAGCTCAACAGCGGCGTGGCCACATATATCGCCCAGACGCCGGGGGCGGTCGGGTACGTCGAGTACGGCTACTCCCTGGAGGCCGGCTTCACCGACGCCTCGATCAGGAACAAAGTGGGCGATTACGTGGCCCCGTCCTCCACGTCGATCGACGCCGCCGGCCTTCAGGCGGCCGGCAAACTATCAGCGAGCAACTTCAACATAATTGACGAGCCGGGGGCCGGCACCTACCCGCTGGCCAACTTCAGCTGGACGTTGCTTTACCAAAAGCAGTCCAATGCCAATACCGGGCTGGCCTTGCAGCGGTTGTTCACTTACGTGATCACCACCGGCCAGCTCCAGGCAGCCAAGCTCGGTTACGCCCCCCTCCCGCTGAGTGTGGTGGCCCTGTCCAAGGCCACCTTGGCGAAGGTTGAGAACTCGGCTGGCCAACTGCTAGCCACCTGAGGAGAAACCCTGGAGGAAATAACTAACCGGGCCGCCAGCGCCGCCGGGGGGCAGGCCACGCTTGACCCCCCGGTTTTGCGCGCCGGCGAAGTGCCGGCCGTTCATTGGGGTTCGTCCTCTACGCGTCTGCTGCTCCAGGGCCGCCAGGGCCAGAGACGAGGCCGGGCCTACCGGCCGGCGTACCTGGTGGGGGCGGCCGTTTTCGGGGCCGTTGTCATCGCCGTTGTCGTCAGCATCGCCACCGGCTCGGCCCAGGCGTTCGCCCACTACGGGTTGAGCTTCGTTTGGTCGGGCACCTGGTCGCCCACCACCGGGCAGTACGCCACCGGCATCCTCGTCGTCGGGACCGTGGTGACGACTGGGGCCGCCATGCTCTTGGCCACGCCGATCGGTTTGGGCGCCGCCGTTGCCCTCTCGGAGCTCGTCCCCCGCAAGGTGGCGGCGGCCGCCTCTACTTTTGTCGAGTTGCTAGCCGCGGTCCCGAGCATCGTCGTCGGCCTCTGGGCGTTGCTGGTGCTCTCGCCGATGTTCGCCCGGCACGTCGAGCCGTTCTTGCGCTCGCTGCCCGTGCTCGGCGGCGCGTTCAGTGGGCCCGCCTACGGCCCGAGCATCCTCCTCGCCGCCGTTGTGCTCGCCATCATGACATTGCCGACGCTGGTGGCGCTGTCCCGCACCGCTCTGCGCGGTGTCCCTGTCGAGGACCGGGAGGCGGCGCTGGCGTTGGGGGCGACCCGTTGGCAAGTGGTCCGCAAAGTGGTGCTCCCCACCGCCAGGCCGGGGATCGGGGCCGCGGTGACGTTGGCTCTGGGACGGGCCATGGGTGAAGCCATCGCGGTGGCCCTGGTAATTGGCAACCGGCCGGCCTTGCCCCACTCGTTGATAGCGCCGGGGGCAACGCTCGGGTCGGCCATCGTCAACCAGTTCGCCGAGGCGCAGCCGGGGCTCGGCACCAGCTCGGTGATCGCCCTCGGGGCTGTACTGTTGGTGCTCACGGTGGCTGTCAACATCGTGGGCCAGATGCTCAGGCGGGCGGGCGCTTCGGCCGGGCCCATGGCGCCCTTGCCGGTGGGGGCTCCCGGTGGGGCGGTTTTGACCATTGAGGCGCCGGCCCAGTCCGTGGGCAAGGCCGCCTCGAGCGGGAGGGCCATCGCCGCTCCGCATAGCGCCGAGGGCTCGCTCCCGCGCCGCCTCGTATCGGGTGCTGTCGGCGAGGTCGCCTGTGTGGTGGCGCTGGTGGCGGCCATCGCCCCGCTGATCGCGCTCGGGTGGTACACCGTCGCTCGCGCTTGGCCCGCCCTCTCGTTCGGTTTCCTCGTCCACCCGGTGGTACCCTTCGGGGTCTCCGGGGGCGGTATTTCCACCGCCATCGCTGGCACTGCCCGGACGGTCGGCTTGGCCCTGGTGATGGCGGCGCCGGCAGGTTTGCTCACCGCCCTGTTCCTTTACGAGCGGCCGGGTCGTTTGCCGGCGGCACTACGTTTCAGCGCCGACGTCCTGAGCGGTGTCCCCTCCATAATCATCGGCATTTTCGCTTTTGAAGTTGTGGTCCGCCCCATGCACCATCCGTCGACCTTCGCGGGCGCCCTGGCTTTGGCGGTGCTGATGCTCCCGATAATGGTGAGGGCGAGCGAGGAAGCAATCAGGTCGGTACCGGTGGACCTTCAGGAAGCTGGGGCGGCACTCGGGGCGGCCCGTTCGCGTGTGGTCCGTTCGGTGGTGCTGCGAGGGTCGCTGCCCGGGCTGATCTCGGGGAACCTGCTGGCTTTGGCCCGTGTCACCGGCGAGACGGCGCCGTTGCTCTTCACCCTGGCTTCCCCGGCGCTGGCCATGTCCTTGCTCATATACACGAACGGTACGGAGCCCTTCCCGTCTGTACAACAAGAGGCCTGGGCCACCGCCTTCGTCCTGCTCGCCGCCGTGCTCGCCTTGAGCGCCATTGCGCGCGGCGCGGCTTGGACACTTACTAGGAGGGCCAGATGACGGTTACGTCCCAACCCGGCGCGGCCGAATCGAACGCGTCTGCCTCGGGCCCCTCGGGCCCGGCCGCCGAGACAGTGCCACCCGCGCTCCGCTTCGAGGAAGTCTCGGTCGGGTTCAAAAACCACATTGCGGTCCGCGGCGTCACCCTGGAGGTGCCCGCCCGCCAAGTGACTACCCTCGTCGGTCCCTCTGGGTGCGGCAAGACCACGCTGCTCCGGGCCGTGAACCGTATGCATGACCATCTGGACGGCCAGGTCGAAGGCCGGGTCCTCCTCGGCGACCTGGACGTGTATGGAGCGGGTACGCGCGCTGAGCTGGTCCGCAGCCGCGTGGGCATGGTCTTCCAGAGGCCGAACCCTTTCCCCACGATGAGCATCTTCGACAACGTCGTCTCCGGGTTGCGCTTCGCCGGCATCCGCAAGAAGCCCGTGTTGAAGGAGGCAGCCGAGCTGGCCCTGCGCCAGGCCGCTCTCTGGGACCTGGTGGAGCACCGTTTGCACCAGCCGGCGGTGCGCCTGTCAGGGGGCCAGCAACAGCGCCTGTGCATCGCCCGGGCACTGGCCGTCCAGCCCGAGGTGCTCCTGATGGACGAGCCCTGTTCGGCACTGGACCCGATCGCCACGGCCAAGGTCGAACAGCTCATAACCCGCCTGGCGCACGAGGTAACGGTGGTGTTGGTGACGCACAACATGTTCCAGGCCGCCCGGGTTTCCGACCATGTGGCCGTGTTGCTGATGGGCGAGGACCGTGTCGGTGAGCTGGTGGAAGCCGGGCCGGCCGCCAAGGTTCTGCACTCGCCGGACGACCCACGCACGATGGAGTACGTGAGCGGGCGGGTCGGCTGAAGCACTGGGGCGGCGCGCGCCTCTACACTGCCGTTGTGCAGATCTCCGCGAAAGTCGACTACGGCGTAAGAGCGCTCCTTGTCTTAGCGGCCGCTTCGGAACCGATGACGGCGGAGGCGATCGCCAAGGACCAGGGCCTTCCGGCGAAGTTCCTCGGTGTGATCTTGAACGAGCTACGCAGGGCCGGGATCGTCGTCAGCCACCGGGGCCGGGAGGCCGGCTACCACCTGGGCCGCCCCGCTTCCGAGATCAGCCTGGCCGACGTCATCCGGGCCCTCGAAGGGCCGCTGGCCCAGGTGAGGGGGTTGCGCCCGGAAACAATGACCTACCAGGGCGCCGCCCAGCACTTGCAGGAGGCCTGGGTGGCGGTGCGGGCCAGCTTGCGGGCTGTGCTCGAGAACGTCACGGTCGAGAACGTGGTGAAGGGAGAACTGCCCTCGGAGGTGGCTCAACTCGTGTCGGAGCCTGACGCCTGGGTGGGCCGGCGCCTTTCCTGAGCCTTCCCGCCTGAGCGTGCCCTAACCGGCGCGCTGAAGGTCGCGTAGCGACCGGTAGGAAGTCAACTCGAGCCCTGTCCGTCCCGCCAGGGCGTGGACATAACGAGCGGCCGTGCCGATGTCGTGGTCCTCGACCCGGGCGGCCCAATCGGGCATAACCGCTCTTGCCTCTTCTGTGTCCCGGGCCGGCCTGAGCACCAGCTCGGTGACGCCCGGGGGTATCCCGATCAGGAGCTGGTCCAACGCCGCTTTTGCGCTCCGGCCCCGCAGTACCCTGACCAGACGGTCCGGTGAAAGGACGCCGGCTTCGGCGGCCAGCTGGCGGAACGGGAACCCGGCGTTGTGCTGCTGGTCGGTGCCGGCCAGGCGCAGGGGCAGGCGGAAATCCACGGCCAGCTCGAGGGCGACGTCGAAGAACTCTGGGCGGAGCTCCAGCGCGCCAAGGTGGGCGGAGATGTGGCTTACGTCGAAACCCCAGTAGATGGCCCGCTCGATCTGCGCCCGGCACTCCTTGCGCACCTCGTCCATATCAGCGTGCTCCCACAGGTCGACCAGGGTCCGGGGGAACCCTCCGTCGCCGTCGAGGAGCGAGGGGGCGTGGGTAACCGGGCCCCACCGGTAGAGGTCGTACTCGGCGTTGAGGGTCAGGTGAGCCCCGATGTCCTCGCCCCGGTAACTGGCCGCCGCCTCTCTGGCCCACGGCCCGGGCACGACCAGGCCGGCGGAGGTCGCCACTCCCGTGCGCAGCGAGTCGTAGACGGCCGAATTAGTGGCGTAGCTCACGCCGAGGTCATCGCAGGTGACTATGAGCAGCTTTGCGTCCGGCTGGTGGCCGAGAGCCTCGGCGAGGGATGTCACTCCCCGAACGGTACTACGGGCACCACTGCTCGCTTACGTGCCCACCGTGCCCGATCGGGCTGCCCGCCGTGCCCGGTCAGGCTCCCCGCAGCGCCCGATCAGGCTGCCCGCGACTCCTCGCGTGCCTTGGCTCGACGGGCCGCTTCTGCCAGGGCTTCCCGGGCCTGGGCCACCCCTACCAGCCCCGCCCGGCGTAGGCGGTCGCTGGGCCTGTCCCCGTGGTAAGCAGCCGGGCCCGCCTCGGGTAGTAGTTGTTGTTGCTGCCAGCCGGCGACGCCGTCGCCGCTATCTTCCGTCGCGTGAACTTTCAGAACGCGCTGCTCCTGGTCGCTGTCGGTCATGCGATCCGTTCTCATACCTTTCATGATGCCCGCCGGGTGTGACCGTTATTCCCGGCGCCCGCCGCCACAGCCGCCTCAGGGGCGGGTTCTCGCCCGGTCGGTCAGCGAGGGACCTTGGTGAACTTGTACTCGTTCAGGTCGGGAAATTCGTCCAGGATGTCCAGGACTCGGTCGATTGTCGTTTCGGCCACCTTGCCGTCGCCTTCGGGCCGGCTCATGAGGCGGACGAAAACGGCCTTGTCCCCGGTGATGAATGTCGGTACCCCGAACACTTCCCACCGTTGTACGGCC